>NZ_CAKVKB010000062.1 GCF_934754915.1 uncultured Clostridium sp. | reverse complement strand
TCCTGAGCCAGGATCAAACTCTCAATAAAAAGTTTAATCTTAGCTTACTCAAATAAAGAATTGCTGGTTTACTTAAAATTTATATCATATTCTGTTCAATTTTCAAAGATCTTACCGGCCTCTCTCGACCGCTTTCTTATCATATCATCATTAGCCTTTGTTGTCAACATTTATTTTAAAATATTTTTTCAACTTTTCAGCTAATTTTGTTTTGTTATTAGGTGTTTCCCCCTGACAACGAATATTATGATATCATGTTTTTTATAATTAATTAAGCTAATATATTTTATTAGCGTAATTTATATGTATATATCTCTATATATCTTTAATATACTTATTATTTCATTAATAGATACGCCAGGAAATGTTATCTTTATTACTCCCTCTTCAATTTTCATTTTTTACATTATTATTCCAAATAATTTTACTTTTACTTTAATTTTCTTAGCATTGTTATTTTCTTATATTCAATTTAAGGCTCTTAAATTCTAACTTTTAATGTATAAAAAGCTTTTTTCTATTTAGTATTTAAACTTTTTATACGAAATTTATATATATACATTGTATAAATAATAAAATCAGATTATATTTTCAATATTATGAATTATAATCTTTGAATCAAATTACAAGGAGACTCAATCAATGAAAAAAAAATTAATTTGTATACTTTTATCTATAAACATATTAACTTTAGCAGGATGTGGAAAATCTGAAAATTCAAATTCTGACTCTTCTAATTCAAATTCTTCTTCCTCTATAACTGCTACAAGTACAACATATAATAATGATGATAATTCCATATCATCATCTAAATCTGATTTCAGAATTAATGGTGAATCATCTTACTTCTGTCCTTTTATTTTTAATGGCACAGATTTAATCTTCAGCAATCCAGATGAAAATAACAGAATATCAATTATTCCTGATCCTTTACCTGAAAATATACTAGAAAGCGAGTCTGTGAAAGATTTCATTGACTATTCTTCTGATAATATAGGAATAATCGGTGAATACTTATATTTTGCTAACAGTTCCGAAAATAATAATCTCTATTCATGTAAAATCTCAACTAAAGAAGTTAAAAAATTAAATAATCATTCTATAAATCAAATGATTATAGCAGACAAATTAATTTATTATATAAACAAAGCAGATGAAAACCGCCTATATGTATTTGATTCTTCAACTTCTCAATCATCTCTTGTCACAAGTGATTCTGTTGGGCAATATATAGTTAATGGAGATTATATTATTTATCAAAATTTAAGTGATAATTCAAAATTATATTCTATAAAATCAGATAACACCGAAAAACAAAAATTAACTGATTATACTGCTAATAGTTTTATAACTTACCAAAACCAAATATTATTCTTTAATTCTTCAGATAATAATAATTTATATTCAATAAATCCTGAGACATTAGAATCTAAGAGATTAAAAATAATGAATGGCTTTCAACTTCAAACAATTAATGATTCCATTTATTTTATAAATAATGATGATATGAATAATCTTTATTCACTTTCTATAGATAATAATTCTGAAGTTACCACATCTCTTGAATTATCATTTGGAATAAACAGTTACTATTTAACACCTTCTGGTATATTTTATAATCCAGGTGTTAATGTAAATAATATTTACTATAGTAAATTTAACAATAAATAAATTTAACAATAAATAAAGAAGATATTATAGATTGATTTTTGACATCTATAATATCTTCTTTTTATATCTTTATTTTTTATAATGAATTAACAATCTTTTTAAATGTATTTCCTCTAACCATAAAATTTGCAAACATATCAAAAGCGGCACATGCAGGAGACAATGTTACAACATCACCTGCTTCAGCCATTGATTTACATATAGAAACAGCTTCTTCTAATGTAGATGCTCTCTTTATATCAACTTTTACTCCCTTTTCATCTTCAAGCTTTTTAAATACATCTGCAATTTTATCACTAGTAGCTCCTACAAGCACCAATTCTTTTATATAAGGATATCCTTCATAAGCTAATGGTTCAAATGGTATATGTTTATCATACCCTCCTGCAATCAGTATAACCTTCTTATCAAAAGCTCTTAATCCAGCCAATGTTCTTGTAGGACTTGATGCTATTGAATCATTATAATATTTAACTCCATCAATTTCTCGTATGAATTCACATCTATGTTCTACTCCTGTAAATGTCATAGCAACTTTTTTCATTGTTTCAATAGAAACTTCATCTTTAGTTGCTATAAAAGCAGCAAGATAATTTTCAACGTTGTGCATACCTTTTATTACTATATCTTCTTTCTTGCATACTTCTTTACCTTCTAAATATAGAACACCATCTTCATAGTATGCTCCATTTTCTATCTTTCTTTTAGAACTAAATTCTCTTATAATGCCTTTTGCTTCTTTTTCAAAATTATAAGTTATCTCATTTTCCCTATTAACAACTAATATATCATCTGAATTCTGATATAAGAATATGTTTTTCTTTGAATCTATATATTCCTGCATATCTTTATGCATATCTAAATGATTTGGTGCTAAATTTGTACATACTGCAACATCTATAGGTTGAGTCATAGTCATAAGTTGAAAACTAGATAACTCCAAAACAACTTTATCTTCATCTTTTATATTTTCTATCTCAGCAAATAATGGAGTTCCTATATTTCCTCCAACCCAAGTTTTATATCCTTGTTCTTTTAATAATTTAGAAATTATTGTAGTTGTTGTTGTTTTTCCATCACTTCCTGTAACAGCATAGATTTTCCCTTTTGTATATCTTACAAACTCCTCCATCTCAGAAGTAACATATGCTCCTTCATTTTTTACTCTAACTAAAGCGTCACTGTCAATTCTCATTGATGGGCTCTTGAACACCACTTCATATCCTGTTAATTTATCCAGATAACCTTCACCTAATTCAAGCTTTACTCCTTTTCTTTTAAAATCTACAGCGACATCTCCAAGTTGTTCCTTTGTCTTTTTATCAAAACCAGTTACATTTGCTCCTAACTTTAAAAGGAAATTTATCAATGGAATATTACTTACGCCTATACCTACAACTGCAACTTTCTTACCATATATATACTGCTTAAATTCATTAAAGTCTTTTTTCATAATTATCCTCCACCTGAAATTATTTATATAATCCACTACTTCAATTATATCATTACAAATATTCATCTTGTATAATACACATATTTTCCTTAATGTAGTAACACTTTAATTAAATGTTAAATACTGTTATACTTAATATTGTACATTGAAATCAATCATCGTATATTTAATAACTACTAAACCATATTATAACATATACATTATTTTAATACATAAGAAGGTGAACAAAATTAAAACCAGATTAAATTTTATTGATATTTTAAAAGGTATTGCTATTGTTTTAGTTGTACTTGGGCATATTTTATATAACCAAAATAATCTGATTAGAATTTGGTTATATTCTTTTCATATACCATTATTTTTTATAATATCCGGATACCTTTTAAACTTCAAAAAAGATAAAATTTCATTTAAAGAAACAATATTAAAAAATTTAAAAGCTTAATAATTCCATACTTTTCTTTTGCACTTATTAATTTCTTTTTCTTGTTACTTTTTTCATATATGCAGAATTCATTATCATTACATTATTGTTTTGAACTGAAATTTAATAATGTAATTATATATACCTTTAATAGTGTATTAGGTTCACTATCTATTATATTTTTAAGTAAAAAGATAAATAAAAATAAAGCTCTATCTCATTTAGGTAAAAATTCATTAATTATTATGGGAACGCATATAATTTTGATTACTATCTATTCAAATTATCTACATAAATTAGTTTATAGATATAGCATAAATATATATAAAAATTACTATGAACTCTTGACATTTGCTTTTATTATAATACTAGAATTACCTATAATATTTATATTAAATAACTACTTTCCTATTATTTTAGGTCGACATATAACATCTCATCAAAAAAAATTACTTATTGATTCTTAACATCAATAAGTAATTTTTTAATTAAAATTCTAAGCTTTTTTGAATATATGATTCAAGTTCACTTATTTTGATTCTTTCCTGTTCCATAGTATCTCTGTTTCTTATAGTAACAGCACCGTCTTCTAATGTTTCAAAATCTATTGTTATACAGTATGGAGTTCCAATTTCATCTTGTCTTCTATATCTTTTTCCAATACTTCCTGTTTCATCAAAATCCAAATTGAATTTTTTGCTTAAATCTGCATATACTTCTAATGCTTTGTCTGAAAGTTTCTTTGAAAGTGGTAATATAGCTGCTTTAAATGGAGCTAAAGCAGGATGTAAATGTAACACAGTTCTTGAGTCTCCACCTTCTAATTCTTCTTCATCATAAGCTTCAATTAAAAATGCCAACGCAACTCTATCTGCACCTAATGATGGCTCTATAACATATGGTATATATTTCTCATTAGTTGTTTGATCTAAATAACTTAAATCCTGTCCTGAATGTTCTTGATGTTTATTTAAGTCATAGTCAGTTCTATCTGCTATTCCCCATAATTCACCCCATCCAAATGGGAATAAATATTCAATATCAGATGTTGCATTTGAGTAGAATGATAATTCTTCTTCTCCGTGATTTCTCATTCTTAAATTTTCTGGTTTTACATTTAAGTTAAGTAAGAAATTCCAACAATAATCTTTCCAATATTTATGCCATTCTAAATCTGTTCCTGGTTTACAGAAGAATTCTAATTCCATTTGTTCAAATTCTCTTGTTCTGAAAGTAAAATTACCTGGTGTTATTTCATTTCTAAATGATTTACCTATTTGAGCTATACCAAATGGTATTTTCTTTCTTGAAGTTCTTTGAACAGCTTTAAAGTTTACAAATATACCTTGCGCTGTTTCAGGTCTTAAATATATTTCTGATTTAGCATCTTCAGTAACACCCTGAAATGTCTTAAACATAAGGTTGAATTTTCTTATTTCTGTATAATTCATCTTTCCACATTTAGGACATACTATATTATTTTTTTCAATATAATCCTTTAATTGTTCATTTGTCCATCCATCAGCACTTGCCACTTCTGCTCCATTAGCTGTCATATGATCTTCTACAAGTTTATCTGCTCTGAATCTAGCTTTACATTCTTTACAATCCATTAATGGATCCGAGAAACCACCTACATGTCCTGATGCAACCCATACTTCACGGTTCATTAATATTGCCGAATCCAATCCTACATTATAAGGACTTTCCTGAACGAATTTCTTCCACCATGCCTTCTTTACATTATTCTTAAATTCAACACCTAATGGACCATAATCCCATGAGTTTGCAAGTCCTCCATATATATCTGACCCTGGAAATACAAAACCTCTATTTTTACAAAGAGCTACGATTTTATCCATTGTTTTTTCTACTGCCATGATTTATCCCTCCAAAATATATTTTTATAAAATAAAAAGACTCTAATCACAAAGGGACGAAATTATTATTCCGCGGTTCCACCCTTCTTGACTTAAAGTCCATCTTTCTCAATCACACTCAAAAGTTCCATTCATTTAAAATCAATAATAATTCCCACCACACATTATCTCTCTAGAAATGATTTTTAAATTACTCTTCTTTATCAACATGCATATTTAATTTATACATCTAATTTTAACAAATTGTTTTTATATGTCAATATGAAGAATCTTTACTTGGATAAAATTCACAAATTAAATCCTATATAAATCTCATTACATTTCCATATAAAATAAAAAAAGATAAAAAAAATGGCTCCGCGAAGAGGACTCGAACCTCCAACCTATCGGTTAACAGCCGAGTGCTCCACCATTGAGCTATCGCGGAACGTCATTACTTAATCTATTATAACAGGTTTTCTATTTTTTGCAACACATTTTTATATTTTTTAATCATCAATTTTTATTTTTATTTTTTTATTAATAATATGCTCTATTACAATTACATTCAAACTCTCATTGAAATACAAGACTTGAAATTCAAAAAGGATAATTATAATGTAATATATCAAATTTAAAATTACAAACTAAATATTTTCACATTATTTGAGAAACTTTAAAAATTCTATTAACTGTTCAATTCTTTTCAATAGCTTTTTATCATAAAATAAAAATATCGCATATTCAATGCGACACTTCTTATAATTAACTATCATGAAAAAAGATAAAAAAATGGCTCCGCGAAGAGGACTCGAACCTCCAACCTATCGGTTAACAGCCGAGTGCTCCACCATTGAGCTATCGCGGAACGTCATTACTTAATTTATTATAACAGGTTCTTATGTTTATGCAATACTTTTGTTTATTATTCCATAATTTCTTTCCTTATTTAATTTAATTATATAGGTATTATTGCGTATATCCAATTTACACTTTAATATATTAAGGAAAATTATTTCATAATATTACTAATACAAACTTGAATTCATTTTATCATTCATCTAAATTCATTAAAAATAAATATAAATCAATATTATAAAGTAAAAAAGACACTTTTTTAAATTCTTTTTCAAAAAAGTGTCTTTAACTTCAATGCTTATTTAATAAAATCTTTTATTTTAATATTAACCTAATACAATCTACTTTTGAGGCTTCATTGTAGGGAATAATATAACGTCTCTTATAGATGCTGAATCAGTTAAGAACATTATAAGTCTATCTATTCCTATACCTAAACCTCCTGTTGGTGGCATACCTGTTTCTAATGCACTCATAAATTGTTCATCAAGCATATAAGCTTCATCATCACCTAATTCTCTTTCTTTAGCTTGTTGTTCAAATCTTTGTCTTTGAACTATAGGATCATTTAATTCTGAATATGCATTACCTAATTCTCTACCAAATACAAATGCTTCAAATCTTTCAGTGAATGCAGCATTTCCTCTCTTTTTCTTAGTAAGAGGTGAATTTTCCACTGGATAATCTATAACAAATGTTGGTTGAATCATGTTAGCTTCACCAAATTCTTCATATAAAGCATTAAGAACTTCACCTTTAGTTACTGTATTTAATGGTTTAGGAAATTCTAAGTTCTTTTCTTTTGCTATAGCTTGTGCTTCTTCATCGGATTTAATTGAAGCAAAATCTATACCTGCATATTCCTTTACTACATCAACCATAGTAACTCTTCTCCAAGGTGGCATAAAGTCAATTTCTGTTCCTTGATATGTAACCTTAGTAGTTCCATTTACTTTTTCACAAACATAAGCAACCATGTTTTCTGTTATTTCCATCATGTCATTATAATCTGAGTATGCTTCATATAATTCAATTGCTGTAAATTCTGGATTATGTCTAACTGACATTCCTTCATTTCTAAAGTTTCTTCCAATTTCATAAACTTTTTCAAATCCAGCAACTATCAATCTCTTTAAATATAACTCTGGAGCAATTCTTAAATACATATCCATATCTAAAGTGTTATGATGAGTTATAAATGGTTTTGCTGCAGCTCCACCAGCAATTGGAGAAAGAATTGGAGTTTCTACTTCTAAGAATCCCTTATTATCTAAAAATTCTCTCATAGCTGATATAATTCTACTTCTCTTAACAAATGTGTCTTTAACTTCTGGATTTGTAATTATATCAACTTCTCTTTGTCTATATCTTAAATCAGGATCTTTTAAACCATGGAACTTTTCTGGTAATGGTTTTAACGATTTACAAATTAACTCAAAAGTATTTACATTTACAGTAACTTCTTCTGTTCTTGTTTTAAACACTTCTCCTGTAGCAACTACCCAGTCACCTATATCAAATGTTTTATACTGTTTTAAATTTTCTTCTCCAACTTTATCAATCTTTAAAAATAACTGTATTTTTCCATCTCTATCATGGATATCTGAGAATACAACTTTTCCCTGGCCTCTTTTAGACATTATTCTACCGGCAACAGTTACTTCTTTACCTTCTAATTCATCATAATTTTCTTTAACCTGTGCTGATGTGTGTGTTCTGTCTACCTTATAAACGTCAAATGGATCTTTTCCTGCATTTTGTAACTCTGCTAGTTTCTCTCTTCTTAGATTTTCCTGTTCACTGTATTGAGATTCTAACTCTTGCATACTCATTTCTTCTGTTGACATTATTGTACCTCCAATTAACTTCTACTTATTTCTAATATTTCAAACTTATTAATACCATCTGGAATCTGTACTTCTAC
Source organism: uncultured Clostridium sp. (assembly GCF_934754915.1). GTDB lineage: Bacteria > Bacillota > Clostridia > Clostridiales > Clostridiaceae > Clostridium. Next base: position 11,772 of record NZ_CAKVKB010000062.1, on the reverse strand, counting down.
TATATCGCCTTTCTTTTTGCCTATTAAAGCTCTTCCTACTGGTGATTCGTTTGATATTTTATAATTCATAGGATCTGCTTCTGCTGAACCTACAATTGAATATTCAACTTCTTCATCAAATTCATAATCTTTAACCTTAACTTTTGAACCAACTGAAACAACATCATTTGATATTTCTGATTCATCAACTACAACAGCATTCTTTAACATATTTTCTAATGTTACAATTCTTCCTTCTGTGAATGCCTGATCATTTTTAGCTTCATCATATTCTGAGTTTTCACTTAAATCTCCATAACCTAAAGCTACTTTTATTTTTTCAGTTATTTCTTTTCTTTTAACAGTTTTTAAATATTCTAATTCATTTTCTAATTTCTTAACACCTTCATAAGTCATTACATATTGTTTCTTGTTTTCGCTCATATGCGGTACTCCCCTTTAAAACCTAATAATATTTATTTTAATATCTGCTCACAAATGATCAGTATTCATTTATCAGCTTATTTGTTAAACAACTCACATAAACTCTGTTTTATAAACAGAGTTATTTTTAATAAATATTTCTCTCAGCCCAATACTCTAAACAGTTCTTCAGCCTCGAAATCATTTAACTAATTATAAATCAGCCCATATGATATGTCAATAAATGCACTTTGCCATGTTAACAGCTTAAGTGAATTCACAATAACTTCTGTATATATTCTTATTTAGTATAGCATCTATATTAAAATATATACTATCTATATTCATATAAAGATTTACTAATACCTCTAATATAAAAATTTATACCTTATACTTGATTACTATACTCTCTTAAAATTTGCATAACTTGGCTGCTGTCATTCAAAATATTTATTTCATTTCTGATTTCTGTACATTTAGGCAATCCTTTTATATACCAAGAAGCATGTTTTCTCATTTCTCGTATAGCTTTGTATTCTCCATCATATTTTATAGCTAATTCATAGTGTCTTAGACACATATCAACACGTTCCTTATTTGTGACTTCTTTAGGTTCTCTGCCTTCGAGTACATCTCTTATTTGTTTAAAGAGCCATGGATTACCTTGACTTCCTCTTGCAATCATAATTCCATCACAATTTGTAGTTTCTTTCATTCTCAATGCATCATCAGCAGAAAATACATCTCCATTTCCTATAACAGGTATAGATACACTTTCCTTAACCTTTCTTATTATATCCCAGTCAGCCTTTCCTTGATACATCTGTTTTCTTGTTCTTCCATGAATTGCAATTGCATCAGCACCAGATTGTTCCATTCCCTTAGCAAATTCTACTGCATTTATATTTTCATCATCAAACCCTTTTCTAAACTTTACAGTCACAGGTTTTAATGAAACCTTTTTTATTTTTTCTACTATTTTATATGCTAATTCTGGTTCTTTCATAAGTGCCGAACCTTCTCCATTTTTAACTATCTTAGGAGCAGGGCATCCCATATTTATATCTATTATACATATATCATCTCGATGATTAAAATATTCTTGAACCATCTGAGCCATTATTTCAGGTTCCCTTCCAAATATCTGAACTGCAACAGGTTTTTCTTCATCAGCAATTCTCAATAAAGATTGAGTGTTTTCACTTCCATAATATAATGCTTTTGCACTTACCATTTCAGTATAAACAAGCCCACAGCCCATTTCTTTACATAATCCTCTAAATGATATATCTGTAACACCTGCCATAGGTGCTAAAAACACATTATTTTCAAAGGTTAAATTACCTATATTCATTATATATTTTACTCCTTATTTTTATAATATAATATCTTTAACCCCTCTAATGTTAATCCAGAATCTACCTTATCAATAACATCAGTTTCTTTTGCTATAAGATTAGCTAAACCTCCTGTTGCTACAACTAAGGGTTCTTCATTAGTATTAAGTTTCTTCATTTCTTCTTTCATTTTCTTAACTATATATTCAACTTGCCCAATATAACCAAATAAAATACCCGCCTGCATACTTGTAACAGTATTTTTACATATTATATTTTTTGGCACTTCTAATTCTACTCTTGGCAGCTTTGCAGCTCTTTCAAATAGAGCATCAGAAGATATTCTTATTCCTGGACATATACATCCACCAAGATAATCACCATTTCCTTTAACTGCACAGAATGTAGTTGCTGTTCCAAAGTCTATTATTATAACAGGTCTTTTATATATTTCATAAGCAGCAACAGCATTTACTATTCTGTCTGCTCCTACTTCTCTTGGATTATCATATTTTATGTTAATTCCTGTTTTTATTCCTGGTCCAACTATTATCGGCTCATGACAAAAACATTTTCTAAGCATATTTTCTAGAGAATGCATTATATTAGGTACAACAGATGAAACTATAACTCCTTCAATTTCTTTAGGATCGATACTATTAAAATGAAATAACTGCATAACCTGAATAGCATATTCATCAGAAGTTTTACTTCCTTCACTTGAAATACGCCAGCTTGCAATATAGTCTTTTCCGTCATGTACACCTAACACAATGTTGGTATTACCTGCATCTACAAGTAGGATCATTAAAAGCACCACCTTAATATAATTAAATTAAAAGCAGCTCCGAGAGCTGCTTTTATTCTAGAAATTTCTTAAAAATAACAATTTAATTTTAACAATTTCTGCTTATTTGTCAATAGCTTCACATATATTTTAGAATAATCCTATTATTTCTCCACTTTTAAGAACATCCATCTTATTAGCTGCTGGTACTTTTGGTAATCCAGGCATTGTCATTATATTACCAGTCTGTACTACTACAAATCCAGCTCCATTTGAAACCCTAACTTCTTTTACTGTAATTTCAAATCCTTCTGGTCTTCCAAGAAGACTTGCATTATCTGATAAAGAATATTGTGTTTTTGCCATACATATAGGAAGTTTATCTAAATTAAATTTTTCTAATTCCGCAATTTGTTTCTTAGCTTCTGGAGTATAATTTACCTTAGATGCTCCATACATTTCTTTTGCTATAGTTAAAACTTTTTCTTCTATTGTTTCTTTTTCATCATAGATTGGAGTGAAATCTGAAGTATTATTTTCTAAAATATCTATTATGATATTTCCAAGTTCTACTCCTCCTTCTCCTCCTTTTGCCCATACATCTGATAGAGCAACCTTAACTCCTGCTTTATTACAGAAGTCTTTTATGTACGCAACTTCTTCATCACTGTCTGAAACAAATTTATTTATTGCAACTACAGGTATTACATTAAATTTCTTTATATTTTCTATCTGCTTTTCCAAATTTGATATTCCTTTTGCTAGAGCTTCAACATTTGGTGTATTCAAATCAGCTTTAGCAACCCCACCATGATGTTTTAATGCTCTTATTGTTGCAACTATAACTGCACAGTCAGGTTTTAAATTACCATATCTGCATTTTATATCAAAGAATTTTTCAGCACCTAAATCAGCACCGAATCCAGCTTCAGTAATAGCAATATCTCCAAGTTTTAATGCAAGTTTAGTAGCCATTATAGAGTTACATCCATGAGCTATATTTGCAAATGGACCTCCATGAATTAATGCTGGTGTATTTTCTAAAGTCTGAACTAAATTAGGTTTTATTGCATCTTTCATCAATAATGCCATTGCACCTTGAACTTCTAATTGTTTTGCATATACAGGTTCTCCATCTAAATTATATGCAACTAATATATTTCCCATTCTTTCTTTCAAATCTTCTAAATCACTTGCTAAACATAATATAGCCATTATTTCTGAAGCAACAGTAATTGTAAATCCATCTTCTCTTACAAATCCATTAGCTTTTCCACCCATTCCAATAACTATATGTCTTAATGATCTATCATTCATATCCATTACTCTTTTGAATAATATTCTTCTTGAATCTATTCTTAAAGCATTTCCTTGATGAATATGATTGTCTATAGCTGCACTTAGTAAATTATTTGCTGAAGTTATAGCATGCATATCTCCAGTGAAATGAAGATTAATATCTTCCATAGGAACAACCTGAGCATATCCACCACCTGCTGCTCCTCCTTTAATTCCAAAAACAGGACCTAGAGAAGGTTCTCTTAATGCTATTACTGTATTTTTGCCCATTTTGTTTAAAGCTTGACCAAGACCTACTGTAACAGTTGATTTTCCTTCCCCTGCTGGTGTTGGATTTATAGCTGTAACTAAAACAAGTTTACCATCTTTTTTATCTTTAACTTTATCATATACATCTAAAGATATTTTACATTTATACTTTCCATAGTACTCAATATCATCTTCACAAAGCCCCATTTTTTCTGCAATGTTTTTAATTGGTTCCATTTTTGCTTCTTGCGCTATTTGAATATCACTTTTCATTGTATTTACTCCCCCTGATATCATATATACATTGTATTCTAATTATATCATCTCACTGAATATTTTAAAAGCAATTTTCGAATGTTATCATTTTAAAGCAACAAAACATTCGTGATATTTATAATTCAAAAAATTAAAAATGCCTGTTTAGATTTCTAAACAGGCATTTTCTTAATTATTTACAAATATTTCTTCAAATTCATCTGCATCTAATTTTTCTTTTTCTATTAACGCTTGAGCTACAGCATGTAATTTGCTTGTATTTTCTCTTAGCAATTTATGCGCTTGATCATAAGCTTCATCAATAAATCTCTTAATTTCTTTATCAATTTTAGCTCCAATTTCTTCACTAAAATCTCTGCTTTTTCCTAAATCTCTTCCAAGAAATACTTCATCATGTCCTGATCCATATGATATTGTACCAATTTCATCACTCATACCATATTCCATTACCATACTTTTAGCTATATTACTAGCTCTATCAATATCGTTTTTAGCACCAGTACTGATGTCTCCCATGATTAATTTTTCAGCAACTCTTCCTCCTAAAAGTCCTACCATTTCATCTTTTAATTTTGCTTTAGAAGTATATGAAGTATCTTCTTTAGGAAGATGCATTGTGTATCCACCAGCTCTTCCTCTTGGAATTATGCTTATTTCATGAACTGGATCACAATTTGGAAGTAATCTCATAATAATTGCATGCCCTGCTTCATGATATGCAGTAAGCTTTTTATCATGTTCAGTTATAACTTTACTCTTTTTTTCAGGACCTGCAATAACTCTTGTAATTGCTTCTTCCATTTCTTCCATTGAGATTACTTTTTTATTTGTACGAACTGCAAGTAATGCCGCTTCATTAGCCAAGTTCTCCAAATCTGCTCCACAAAATCCTGGAGTTCTTCTTGCAAGCACTTTTAAATCCACATCTGGTCCAAGAGGCTTATTTCTTGTGTGAACTTTAAGAATTTCTTCTCTCCCTTTAACATCAGGTGCCCCAACAACTATCTGTCTATCAAATCTTCCTGGTCTTAGTAATGCAGGATCAAGTATGTCTGGTCTATTAGTTGCTGCAATCATTATAATACCTTCATTAACTCCAAAACCATCCATCTCAACCAAAAGCTGATTTAATGTCTGCTCTCTTTCGTCATGACCACCACCAAGACCAGCACCTCTTTGTCTACCTACAGCATCAATTTCATCTATAAATATTAAACAAGGTGAATTTTTCTTAGCTTCTTCAAACATACTTCTTACCCTAGAAGCACCAACACCAACAAACATTTCAACAAAATCAGAACCTGAAATGCTGAAAAATGGTACTCCAGCTTCTCCTGCTATAGCTTTTGCTAATAATGTTTTACCTGTTCCTGGAGGTCCCACTAATAAAACCCCCTTAGGTATTCTTGCACCCATCTGAATGTATTTAGATGGCATCTTTAAAAATTCTACTATTTCTTGTAATTCTGCCTTTTCTTCATCGGCTCCTGCAACATCACTAAATCTGACTGTTTGACTATCTGGTGCCATCATTTTGGCTTTACTTTTACCAAAATTCATAACTCCTCGACCGCCACCGCCACCTTGTGCTTGCTGAGTCATTACAAACATGAATATCAATATAACTCCTCCAAATAATACACAAGGCAATACAATCGGCATCCATGTTGAATTATTAGATGGCGCTTCAAAAGCCACCTTAACATTTTCATTTGGTTTTTCTTCTATCAAAGAATTTATTAATTGACCTGGAACATATGTAGTGAAGGTCTTGCCATCATTAGTTTTACCTTCAACTGTCATTTCATCCTCTTTAATGACTATGCTCTGTATTTCATTCGACTCCCATTTTTGAATAAATGAACTATAAGCAATATCACTAGAATTTTTTCTAGTCTGCCACATAGTAAGTGCTGCTAAAACAATCATAACTGTACAAACAATCCAGACAGCTGCACTTGAATATTTCTTCATTTAGGGCCCCCCTCTCTAAATTTACTGCAAATTAAACAATATATTATTTTTCATATATTTCTGGCTTTAATATACCTATATAAGGTAAATTTCTATATTTCTCAGCATAATCAATTCCATAACCAACTATAAAAGCATCAGGAACTTCAAATCCTATGTATTTTACTGGAAGTTCAACTTTTCTTCTTGCTGGCTTATTTAATAATGCTACTATTTCTATGCTGGCTGCTTTTCTAGCTTTAAGGTATTTAAGAAGATAGCTCAAAGTAGTTCCTGTATCAACAATATCTTCAACTATTAGTATATGCTTTCCTTCAACACTGCTGTCTAAATCTTTTAAGATTCTAACCACTCCTGAAGTTTCTGTTGAATTTCCATAACTTGATACTGCCATGAAATCCAATTCACAATAAACATCAATATTTTTTATAAGCTCTGCTGTAAATACAACTGATCCTTTTAAAATTCCTACAACTACCAATTCTTTTCCAGCATAATCCTTACTTATTTGTTCTGCAAGTTCTTTAACTTTTTTGCTTAAAACTTCTTCTGAAAATAGTACCTCTTGTAAATCTTCCCTCATATTACTTTTCCTTTCCTTTAACAATTACTTTCAATATATTTTTTGTTTCATTAGTAATCTTAAACTGTTCAGAAATTCTGATTCCAACTATCCATGCTATTTCTTTATCAAAACATAAAAGTGCTGTACTGTTTCTTTTTTCTTTAGGTATTTTCATATCTATAAATATATCCTTTAATTTCTTATAGCCATTCATACCTAAAGGTATTATTTTATCACCATTTCTTCTAAATCTTATTGAAACACAATTATTAATTTTATCAAAATCAAAATACTTTACATTTTTATCTTGTTTTAAATTTATATTGGAATCTCTACTTATTAATGAAAAATCAAAAACTTCATTCCCAAAAACAGTCTTTTTACCTATTATATCATTTTTATTAATTGTTATCTCCTGATTTAAATTATTATTAATGTTCCCTTTCTCTTTTATGTATATGTCTCCATATATATTTTCAGCATAAATTTTGTTAGGTAAATCTACAATTTTACCCGAACTATTTTTAGCTAGATTATAAATTTCATATATATGTTTCATTTCAAAATCATAATGAGTTTTTGAAAACTTAGTAACAGCATTTCTAATAACCCTAGTTATTATAGCTTCATCTATATTGAACATTTCCTTCTTTATTATAAAATAATCAGACTGTTCTATACAATATTTTTCATAAAAACTCCTCGCTGACTGTTCTATAAATTGATTATCTTTTTGTAATAATACAGACATTCTATTTAATGTCTGTATTATATCTTCATTAAAATTTTCCTTAATATAAGGAAGTATATCCAATCGGATTTTATTTCTATTATAAATTTTTTCAAAATTAGTTTTATCAATTCTTGGATTGAAATTATTTTTTTTAATATATTCTTCAATCTCTTTTCTTGTTAAACATAATATTGGCCTTATAATATTCCCCCTGTTCACCTTAATTCCACATAAACCTTCTATGCCAGTTCCTCTCATTAATCTGAAAAGAATAGTTTCAGCCTGATCATTAGCATTGTGTGCAGTTGCTATTTTACTATATCCATATTTTTTGGTAATCTCATCAAAAAAATCATATCTTGCTTCTCTTCCTGCCATTTCTGATGATATCTTTTTTTCTTTTGAATATTTATTTATATCAACTTGTTTTATAAAACAAGGAATTCCTAAACTCTCACATAATTCTTTAACATATTTTTCATCTTCAAAAGCATCCTCATTTCTTAATAAATGATTTAAATGAGCTGCTCCAATTTCTATATCGAGTTCCTTTTTTAAATTATATAATATATTTAAAAGGCATACAGAATCTGGTCCACCAGATAAAGCAACCAAAATTTTATCTCCAGATTTAATTAAATTATTATCCTTTATATAAGACATTACTTTTTTATACAATAATAAACACTTCCTATTTACATATCACTGTATAATATATTTTACGTATATAATATTAAAAAGTAAACATTATTGTTAAATTTACCATTACCAGTTGTAAACTAAGCTTAGTTTTATTTATATAAATTCTAATTAACTTGCCAAATAAACTTTTGATACAACTACAGTCATATCATCTTTAATTTTCCCTCCACTCATTTTTTTTGCTTTACTTAATATTTTCTCTGATAAGTCTTTAGGATCTGAATTATCAATTGTAAGATAATTTTCAAGCCATGTTTTTTCTTCAGAATTTGCTTTATCTATATCTAAAACCCCATCACTGACACTAATTATAATATCTCCAGCTTGAAGTTGTTCCTTTATAACATCAACCTCTACTTCATCCACTAACCCAAATGGCAAGTTTTTAGAAGTAATCATTTTTATTTCATTTCCTCGTTTAATAAAAGTTGGTGCTGCACCAATTTTAATAAAAGAAGCTCTGCCATTATATAAATCTACTCTATTAAAATCTAAAGTAGCATATTTTTCATCTTCAGCAAACCTCATTCCCATTATAGAATTAACTGTATTAACTGTTATATTCTCATCAAACCCTGATTCTATAAATTTCTCAACAAGATTTACTGTAGCTCTGCTCTCATTCCCTGCCTCTGGCCCAAATCCCATTCCGTCACTTAAAATTGTTATATAGCTTCCATCTTTCGTATTTCCAAAAGAATAACTATCTCCAATCTGACTTTCTCCATCTCTAGGTATCATAGCATTATATGATACCATATAAAATTTAAACTCCTCCTGAATACTAACAATATATTCTTCTTTCTCACTATTAATGCTACATTCTTCTTCACATATACATAATTTCTTTCTTGTAATATTTTTTAATAACGGCATTACTTTCTTGTTTAAATAATCATCTCCTTTATAATCATCCATGCTAATTTTTATTTTTATTTTACCATTTATATCTGTATAACAAAAAACATCATTATAATCTATACTTTTTTTATTCAATGCTAGACGCACCATTTTTTCCAAATCACTATTTACTATAACTTGTTTTTTAAAATCATTAAGTAAAGTATTTAATGTACTTGATACATTATCGATATGATAAGATAAAAGCCTCCTTCCTTCTGCAAGTCTTTCCTTAATAATTCCATTTACTGTATTATTGTCAACTATACTCTCAACATTTCTTAAAAGAGTGAAACTCTGTATGCACCTCTTTTCTAAATCTGCAGGCATACATATTCTGTCTTCTTCATAACTCTGTATGAGTGATTGAAAAGAATTATATGTCTGTTGAAATTCTCTCTCCCAACAAGCAGGTCTGTTTTCACAATTTGAGCAGCATCTATCAGCTAAATTCTCAACCAAAGCACTTCCTTTTCCCTTTATCATGAGCTTCTCATTTTCTGTTGTTGCTGCCAAACAACTTGAAACTGTATTTAAAACATTTGTCAATTCTCTTAGCTTAAAAGTAAACTCCTCTCTTATACAATTTAATTTCCCTTCATCGATAAATTCTCTTTTTCTATCTGGATTTATTTCAATTTCAATACTTTTAAATGCAGTTCTAGGAATACATAGAAATAACAAACAACTAGACAATACTTCTATTCCAAATTTCAAATTCAAAGTATCAGAATATAATCCTAATGCAAAATAAATAATAATTCCTGCAAGTATTGAAAATATTTTCCCTGTATCTTTGAAAATTCCTACTATAAGACCTCCTACACTGAAAAATCCTATATGCCACATCATATCTCCTGATGCAACACCAAGTATTATCCCCATAGAAACTCCAATCATAGCCCCATATGTTGCTCCACCAATATACGCAATACTTAAAACCAGTAATAATGCACATATATTTTTTAATGAATAATCCATAATTTTAACATTGCCAATTCCTGAAACAATCAAGCAGAATAAAATACTTATACTCACTAACTGTTCTGTTGAAAATAAATATTTATAATCAAACTCCTCAATAGAATCAACTGCGTATTTAATTACATAATATATAGGAATTATCATTGTTGTTTCTATAATGCATAATGTAACATTAACACCCAATTCATATTTTTTTACAACTAATCCATATATAAAAAACGTACACAAAATAAAAATAATTCCAAGAACTTCTCTCTTAATTCTTTTATTAATAGGTACTATTAAATAAACTACTGTCAATAATGTTATTGTCGCAAGATACATATTTCCATCATTTATTGAATCACTTATGGTTAAGTACCCTAACAAAACACTTAACCCTGCAACTACACTCTTCTGTTTATTATTTCTTATGGCTACAGCCATTAAATATGCAATTCCAAATGGAGCTATTCCTTTGCTATCAGATTGATTTAACAGCAGACTTACTCTTCCAAGTGAAACCCCCACTATAAAAATTAAAGATAAACTTACAACCGGCAATCGTATATCTAGTTTTTTGCCTGTCTTTTGAATCTTTTTTGTTTCTTCATATTTATTTACATTTAATTCATACTGCACGCTTTCTCGCCTCATTTCCAAATAATGTAATTCGATTATAGCACTGCATTTTTAAGATAAATGTCATAAGATGTACCCTTATTACAATTTTATTGGGACAACTTCATCTAAAATTCTCTAATATTTATTTTTATTTTTTCTATTTCAAACTTGAATAATTCCCCTTAAATTTGCTTAATAATTAGAACTATTCAAAAAGAAAATTATTTTTATATTAAGTTAAATTTGTCGCTAATCTTGATTTATTAGAATTTTATAAGAAAAATTTTTTCATACTCTTATAGAATATTTTAATAATAGAACTACACAATAATCCAAGAATCCATGTAAAGGCCTTATCATTCACTGTAAATAATTAATTAGAACATATATAGTAAAATCACATTACTTAATCCAAATTATAATATAAAAAAATTTACCTTCAAATAAATTATATTCATCTATAATAACTATAAATCACACAATATATACTATAAATTCAAATATGAATATATAATTTATCATGAACATATTATAAAAAAATATAACAAAAAAGACTTAAGTAAATTACTTAAGTCTTGGTGCCGAAGACCGGAATCGAACCGGTACGGTGTTTAACCACCGCAGGATTTTAAGTCCTGTGCGTCTGCCAGTTCCGCCACTTCGGCATGGCTATATTTAAATGGTTGCGGAGGCAGGACTTGAACCTACGACCTTCGGGTTATGAGCCCGACGAGCTACCAACTGCTCCACCCCGCGATAAACCATTTTTACATATATACTTGGTGCCGAAGACCGGAATCGAACCGGTACGGTGTTTAACCACCGCAGGATTTTAAGTCCTGTGCGTCTGCCAGTTCCGCCACTTCGGCATGGCTATATTTAAATGGTTGCGGAGGCAGGACTTGAACCTACGACCTTCGGGTTATGAGCCCGACGAGCTACCAACTGCTCCACCCCGCGA
>NZ_CAKVKB010000061.1 GCF_934754915.1 uncultured Clostridium sp. | reverse complement strand
TCAAAGAAATACTGAAGCATGCTCATATTTAATGTCTTTCCAAATCTTCTTGGTCTTGTAAACAGATTAACGTCTGCTTTATTATCAAGTAAATCTTTTATAAGCATAGTTTTATCTACAAAATAATATCCTCTTGTTATAAGCTTTTCAAAATTGTCTATTCCTACTGGCAAGGGTTTCTTTTTCACGTGCACCTTCCTCCATTCCATTATGCATATCTGTTTTATAATTATATCCTAATTTAATATCTTTTAAAATATCTTTCAATATATAGCTTTCAAATAACCTATATCCTCTTCATCATAATCTTCAAATTCATTAGTTGTTAACTGTAATTTAACATTTATTGTAGAATCCAGATCAATTAACTCCTTTATCTCTTCTTTGTCATAGTCTAATATACTAATTCCATGACTTCAAAAAATTTTCTATTCATACCTGTCACCTTTATTCATTATATTAAAGTCCTCAAATCAAACAATAATAATATTGTGTACTTTTTGATTAATTTAAAAAATGTTACTTATAATAAAATATCCAATAAATATAGAAGCCATATGCTGAAAAACTTTTAATTTTTCAGATACAGCTCCTTAATTTCAATTTATTGAATTACAATATATATTCTAATTGTCAATGTACAATGAACAATTGACAATGAATATTGAAATCTCAGCAGAGATTTCTTTAATTACTATTCAGAGACTTATTATTAGAATATATCAATCTTATATCTTTTCTATTATAGAAACAGTTAAAAACAACTTGAGAATCCAATAATTATTTAATCTTAATTTCTTCTCCTAAAGAATATCTGTCACTATTATATATTATTGCTGATACATAAAGATTAATATCTTTATCATTTTCAACATTATCAAATTCAACAATATATTGATTATCAGCCTCTTTATCTTTTTTTATTGTTCCTTTTTCTAATAAACCATTAGTCTCATCATCTTCTGACTCATAAAATCCACCCAGATTCAATGCCATAATCAGACTCTTTAAATCTGAATCTGCCTTGCAGTAAGCCTTGACTTTTCCATCTTCTTTTACTGCTGTAATAGTTCCATTAGTACCATCGCTAAACTTTATATTTTGTGGAATTTTTATATTGTATTCATTTTTTATGCCTTCATAGTCATCTTCTTTAATAGTATCATAGAACGCATCTAATTCTTCATCTGACATGTTATTAGAAATCTGCATAATAGAAATATTTTCAGCTTTTTCAACCTTATCATATGATAACCCTTGTGCAGAATAATTATCATACTCTCTGCCATCTTTAATATCTGAATATGCTGGATATTCTGCAAAATAAAGCTCTCCATCAACATCTATCAAAAAGTTTAATATATTTGAGCTTATAGAATGCTTAAATGACATAGTTGAATCCTCTGGCTGTGAAATAACTATTGATGTCTCTAATGGATTGCTCTCAAATCTTTCTATCTGTGCATCCACTTTGTCAGCTTTAATATTTATGTCTTTTGTGAATATTTTATTGAAATCCTCTGTAAAATCTACAGGAATTTTCAAACTGCCATTAAGATCTAAAATTCCACAGACAGCATCTATTCTAAGTACATCCTTATTTTTGAATCCATCTCTATTTTGCAATTCCCTTTCTATTTTAATTTTTCCATTGCCTGCATATGAACGTGATTCACCATAATCACAATCATATAAATTTCCTAGACTAGTTCTTATATCTAAATAGTCTCTTCCTGAACCATTCATGATTTCCTCAAGCTTGCCGCTATCTGCTTCAAAATCCATTTTTATTTTTATTCTATTTTTTGAAGCTGTTATATCAGTTACTGTAAGCTTAACTCCATTTTGTTCAATTACATTATTGTTTAAAGCTTCTTTTTCTAATGTTACATAATTATATAAATTTTCAGTATTAACATTTCTATTTTCTTCTGCATCTACAGGTATTGAGAAAAAGCTTGTCATCATTAAAAGTCCCATAATTCCTGCCATTTTGCAAATGACTTTTTTAGTCTTTCTATTTATCATTTAACCACCCCTGTTTTATTTGGTATATTTTTTTTCTACTTTATTTTTACCTCTTCTTCAAAATTAAACTTATCACTATTTAATATTGTAATACCATTATATTCCACCAAAAAAGCCCTATCTTTAATTACATTGGTAAATTCAACAACATAGCCATATTGAGTATCTGAATCTTTATATATATTAGTCTTTATATTGTTGATATCTTGTTCTGATAGTAATATATCATCATCTATAACATTATAATCATAATATCCCAATATGTTTACTGCACTAAAAAGTGCATCTTCATCATTATCAGCAGAACAATATACTTTTATTTTATCTTCTTCTCTAGTAACCTTAGTTATTTTTCCTTTTGTATTTTCAGCTTCTTTTTCATATCTTACATTATCAGATTCTGAATATTCTGCTTTATATGAATCCATATTTTCAAATATTTTTTCTATTTCCTTATTTTTAATATTGCATTTTATAGGAATTATGCTTGCTTCACTGCTGTTATTTAAAGAACCAATATTTACATCTCCTGTTGCATAATATCCTGTTGTATAATTTTCATCTGCATTTGCATCAAAATCTCTTTCATTAAATTCACAAATTTTATCACCATATTTAATCAATAATTTAGATTGAGAATCCCATGTGTCTTCATTATAAGAATCTTCTGAATAATCGAATTTATTATCCTCTTTAAAGTACAATCTAGTTCCTAGAATATCTGATTCTATTTTATAAAATTCTTTATTTCCAAGAGTGAATTTAACTTCTTTTTCTAATACCTTATCAAAATATTTTGATATATCCACAGATGTATTAATCCATGCATTAACATCATATTGTGGCAGTATTGCATCGAATCTTAAATCAACAGTATTATTAAATCCATTGCTGTTTCTTATAACAAATGTGTATTCAATTGTATTATCATCAATTTTTCTTGAAAAATCACTGCATAAATTATAATCAGAATTTTTCACTGTCATCTGGATAATATTTTTCCTTATATCATCATCTTTAACTGAATCAGGACTTTGAATTAATGCAGTAACTCTTAATTCATGCTTTGAAGCAGTTATATCCTTAATTATAAATTTAAACCCTTGCTTTTCTGTCGAACTATTTATTTTTATAGAATAATCTTCATTTTTATTGACTGACTCAGCTGCTACTGATTCTGTATCTTCTGATATAGAAACAGAATTATCTTCTGCTGCATATACTGACATGCTATTAACGTTTCCTAAAGTAATAAATAAAGCTAGCCCCGCTGCTGTAACACCTAGAATTTTACAGATCTTTTTTACTTTCATTAATACGCCTCCCTATATAAATTAGTTTTATAGCTAATAATAACATATCATTACAACATTTACCATAGAATTTTAAATAAAAAATTAAAACTTAATACTAAAGAAATATGCCTTTAATATCGTTTTCAATTCCCAATAATTATTTTTAAATTTTTCCCCACAAGTGGGGAAAATTATCTGTATTTTAAATAAGTTGTTTTTTTTACATTACTAACGTAATGCTCTCTTCGTTAATCAATGAGTATAATAGTCTGTTCTAACAGTGTCTTTTTATTTGTTTATATCTCTTGTTTCATATAATTTTGCAGTAATCATGTATGATACTATGGTGAAAACAGCGCCTAAAATAACAATTATAGATGCTGCAGCTCCCAAACTTATATTAAAACCAGCATCAATATTTATCACTTTACATAACGCTGGAATAACAGCATTAGAAAAGCACATTGTACCAATTACTAAAAAGAAAAGTATGATTCTTGCTCTATTGCATCCTAGAATAATTCCTATTGGAACAATTATAGCATTCACAATAATTCCCACAATAATAATAGCTATATCAAACTCACCAATAGAAATACTGCTGAATGACATTATATTCATACTTTTTAATATTATATATGAAAGATCTCCCACAATAATTGCTATTGCAACATTTATAAAACCAAATAAATATTTTGATAAAATATATTCTCTAGGCTTTATAGGAAGAGAATATATGAGAAAATTCCTTTTACTTGCATCTTCATAAGCAAGAGTATTGTAATTCAATATCATTATCATAAGTGATGCACTAACGGAAATCATGGAACCATTAACACTAGTTGCCATAATAATTATTGCAAAAATCACCATTAATATTGCAGTTTTTTTCAGTGCAACAATAGAGCTGTAGCTAAGTTTTATTAAATTTATCATATTATTCATGTTCTACTTCATCTCCTAATTTTATGCTTAAAATTTCAGTATACTCAATATTTTAAAATTAAAAATAACAATTCTATTTTTCATCCACATAATAAATTAATATATCATCCAATGAAACTTTTTCATACACAGCTTCATCTCCAAAAAGTTCATATGCTCTCTTTTTATTATTCATAAGACCTTCAAAACCAAATTTATTTTCTTTTATTGAAATAAACTCTTCTGCTAAAGTCTCGTCATATAAATCTTTTCCAAACTTAACCAATATGTGATTTTCTAAAATTTCATCTTTTTCTCCTTGAAGCAGTATTTTGCCTTTATAAATGAATACAGCATAATCAGCACACTTTTCTATGTCTGTAGTTATATGTGATGAATAAAAAACTGTTATTTCTTCCTTTTCCATATGGTCACTTATTATTTCTAATATTTCATTTCTGACTATAGGATCAAGATTGGCTGTAGGTTCATCCATGATTAAGATTTTAGGATGATGTGAAAATACCATTGTAAGCTGAAACTGCTTCTGCATTCCTTTTGACAAATCTTTAAACACCTTGTTTTCATCCAAATGGAACAAATCCATATATTTTCTATACATTTTTTCATCCCAATTTGGATAAAAAGGTGCTATGCTGTTTTTTATATATTTAAGTCTGCTTTCTTGAAGAAATCCTGAATTATCTCCAACATATCCTATCTGTCCTTTTACCTGTGGATCCTTTGAAATATTCTTTCCCAAAATCTTTATTTCTCCATGACTGCTTTTAATCATTCCCATTATGGAATTGATTGTAGTTGTCTTTCCAGAACCATTAGGACCTATAAAACCTGTTATGAAACCAGACCTAATATCAAGTTTATCTATATCTAATGTAAAATCTTTATAACTCTTTTTTAAACCTCTTATTTCTATAGCTTCCATAATAAAACTAAACCTCCATATACAAATCTTTTAAAATTTCAATGCATTCATCTAGTGACAATCCAAGGGATTTAGCTGAAATTATCACTTCTTCCAGACGGCTTTCAAGCTCTGACATAGCAGCTTCTTTTAGTCTTTCAGAATTTGAACTTGAAACAAAAGTTCCCTTTCCAACTACTGTCTCTATAAAACCTTCTTTTTCAAGCTCTTCATAAGCTCTTTTGGTAGTTATTATGCTTACCTTAAGTTCCTTTGCCAGCATTCTTATTGATGGCAGCATCTCTCCAGCTTTAAGATTTCCCTTTAAAATCTCATTTTTAATGGAATTTTCAATCTGCTCATATAACTTTACAGGAGAGTTGCTGCTTATTAATATATTCAAACTGTACACCTCCGTATCTAAGTGTGTATATTAACTATATACACATATTATCACTTCTATTATACTTTGTAAATACATTTCACTAATTTTTTACAAAAAATTTTCCATATGTGTAAATGCTAAGTTAATCTATTGGTATGATTAAGTTTCAGTTCAGAAAAGTCTTTTAATTTCCTGTATTCCTGCGCTTTTTCAAAATTATCCATAGCTTGTCTAAAAATATAATTTCATATATGTGTTTTAATAATAAAACTCTATAACAATTAAAGAAATCTCTGCTAAAATTCCATCCTTCATTGTACATTGTTAATTGAAATATATATAGAATAAAAAAAACTGCTGCTCAAAGATTAAATTATATAGTATCTTCATCTTCCTAATTTAAAGAATGATACCAGAAGATATTACATAATATATAATCTCTGATGCTGCAGTTTTCCTTTGTTAAATTTTAGTTACAAATGAACAAACTAAAATATTATTAATCAATAATTTATTGTCAATTTTGTTCATATCAAATATATTGGAATATAAAAATCAAGTAAACTTTACTGATAAGTTTAAAGAATTAACTAATAAAGTTCCTTTTCAGCATTCCACATCTTATAGTATTTTCCCTTATTATTTAAAAGTTTCTCATGATTTCCTTCTTCAATTATTTTTCCATCTGAAATAACTAATATCTTATCAGCATTTCTCACAATTGAAAGAGTATGAGCTATCATAATTACTGTCTTCTTCTTTTTTAATAAGTTTAATATAGCACTTTTTACTGCAATTTCATTTTCAATATCAAGAGATGCTGTTGCTTCATCAAGAAGAAGTATAGGACTATCTTTTAATATAGCTCTTGCAATTGATAAACGCTGACGTTCACCACCTGATAAAGCATTTCCATTTTCCCCAACATTAGTATTATATCCATCTTTCATTTTCATGATAAATTCATGGCAGTTTGCTGCTTTACATGCTAATACAATCTCATCATCTGTTGCATCCGGCCTTGCATATCTTATATTATTTTTTACAGTATCATTAAATAAAAATACATCTTGGTCAACAAGTGAAATTTTGTCTAAAACTTTTGTACTTTCAACATTATTTATATTACAATTCCCTATTTTAATTGTTCCTTCCATAGGATTGTAATATTTTGAGATTAGATTTAATATTGTTGATTTTCCTGAACCAGAATCTCCTACAATAGCAGTAAGCTTTTGGTTCTCTGCTGAAAAACTTATATTTTTTAAAACTATCTCATTTTCTTCATATCCAAATGACACATTTTTAAATTCTATTTTATAATTATCTGGTTCAAATTTTTCTTTAGATTCATTTTCTTCTTCTTCACATGCTACTTTTTCAATTGCATTTCTTGATATAGATAAATTCTTATATGATGTAAAATCTACAAAAATAGCTGATGTAAGCTTGCCTTCAAATAATGGAATCATAATCACCATGATTAATGTCAAAATACTTATATCTCCATTAATTAATGAATTATATCCAACAAAAATCATTGCCGGAATGCATAATCCTGCTATCATAGATTCAATAGCAGCTATTGGTATTATTTTAGCTTCATATAAATAACTTACATCTGAATACTTTCTCATGGAATCTGTTACATTTTCATTCTTTGTCCCACATAATCCATATGCTCTGAAAGTCTGTATTCCAGTTACATATTCAATAACATTACTTACATTATCATTTATAATTTTATTTTTATATACCCCATATTTTTTTACCATTATATTAGAGAAATATAATGCAGGAAACATTATTGCTGCACCAATAAACATTATTATTCCTCCAGGTAAATACATATATCCAATAAATAATATAAGTAATATTACAAGAGTTATATTTCTTACTAAATCTCCTATTTTATGTGTTAATATATTCTCGTAATTAGAAGTATCAGTTGTTACTGCATTTATATACTTGCCTGTTTTTATTTTTGTGAACTTAGATAATGGTATCTTTTTTATTTTGTTACCTAAGAACAATCTTATTTTTTCTGTAATTTCTGCACCTGCAATATGACCTCCTGTATATGCTGTGCTGTATATTATAAGCCTTAAAACAAATATTATTCCTAATATTGATGCATACTTCATTAATTTTTCTCTTGTAAGATCATTCTGTAAGATTGCATTGAGCAAAAAATATAATATAGTAAAATTTGAACCAGACATAATTCCTTCTATTACATTCAATGCCATGCATATATATAACTTTCTGCTTTTCTTTACTGCTTTTACTCTACTCATCATAATCACCGCCTACAATAGCATAAGATATATTACGTGCTTTATTATAATCATTCCATGATTTTCTATAATATTCATTTTCCTTCAATACATCTTCATGTTTTCCTATATTCTGTATTGTATTATTTTCAACTACAGCAACCTTGTCACATCCCGTAACTATTCCAAGTCTGTGTGCTACTATTATTACAGTTTTTCCAATGCAAAGATTATTGATTGCCTTATCTATTTCAACCTGATTTTCTGGATCTGCAGCTGATGTTGCCTCATCTAAAATAAGAATAGGAGAATTTTTTAATATTGCTCTGGCAATAGCTATTCTCTGCTTCTGTCCCCCTGAAAATCTTGATCCATAGCTTCCAACTAAAGTATCATATTTGTCAGGAAGATTCATAATAAAGTCATCAATCTGAGCTTTTTTAGCTGCTTCACGTACTTCTTCAAGGGATGCATCCTTCCCCATTGCTATATTTTCAAATACAGTACCTTTTGTTAAAAATGTTTTTTGGAATACTATTGATATGTTTTCTAATAAAGTTTCATAATCAATATCTTTAATATTTGTACCTCCAATGAGAATTTCTCCTTTTTGTATATCATAAAATCTTGAAATCAATTGAACAATTGTACTTTTACCATTACCTGATTTTCCTACAATAGCAATTTTTTCTCCATGATTAATATGAATATTAACATCTTTTAAAACATCATTTTTGCCATCATACGAAAAATATACATTCTTTAAAGAAATATCATGTTTTTTAGGAAACTCTCTCTTTTGGCTTGCAAAAACCGGTATATCGAGAATTTCTTTAACCTTATTAACTCCACCTAATACTTGAACAAAATTTGAACCAAGTTCTAAAAGCGGTCTAAGTTCTGTTAAATATAGAGTTCCTACAAATAGGAATAAAATAAAAGTAGTTAAGCTTATTGTTCCTTTTAAAAACATCAATCCACCAATTGGAGCAATAACAACTAACCCGCATTCTATAACCAACACAAATACTCCAAAAGGTACTCCCATTTTTTTAGACATTCTTTTCCATACAGAATGCTGTTCATCTATTGCTTCACAGTATTTGTTAAACGACATGCTTTCCATGTTAAAAGCTTTAATAATTCTCATTCCGCTTATATATTCAATCATTGTAGAATTTAAATCAGAAAGGGATTTATTCATATCATCAAGAAGTCCTCCAACTCCCCAGAACATAAAAATCTGACAAAGAAGTGCTAAAGGTATAGGAATAATTGACACTAAAGCAAGCTTAATATTTACAGTGCATAGATAAATAAATATTACAACAGGACCACTGGCATACATTACAAGTTCAGGAATATGATGAGCTAAAAATAATTCCAGCTTTTCAATATCTTCATTTAATATTTTTTTAATTTCACCAGTTCCTTTTTCATTCAAATATCCTAAAGGTATTTTGGATAAATGATTATTAACCATACATCTTACTCTAAATAAGGTTTTATATGCTCCTTTATGAGATAACACTACTGATGAAGCAAATGTTATGTATCTGATGAAAATTGAAACTGCTATAATGATTAAATTATCTACAATTACAGATACAGAAAAATCAATGTTTCCTTTTAAAATAACCTCAATGACTCTATAAATACAGACATATGGAATCATTGCACTTATCCCACTGATAAGAGAGCATAATACCGAGCCATATAAATAGTATTTGTCTTTTTCTGCCCAGCTTAATAATAATTTTAATGGCTTATCTTTTTTATTATTCATATATAATTACCATCCTTTCTATATTTCTAATGATAATCATATTCAACTATATTTTCTGCTCTTTTTTTCTATTAATGCTCCAATTGAAAATCCATTTAAATATTTTTTAAGCAGCAGTCACCTCTAAATGTTTTTTTCTTATAATCAAATGGGGTTATTCCAATAACATTTTTAAATGCTGTTGAAAACTTTCCAGGGCTTTCATATCCTAAAATTCCTGCAATATCACAAATATTTAAATCTTTTCTTGTCTTAAGATATACAGCTGCCTGATTCATCTTGTATGTCCTCATATATGAAAATATAGAATCTCCATAAATACTTTTAAAACATTTTTTCATTATGGTTAAGGATATATTAAACTTTTCAGATAATTCATTTAAAGTATAATGTTTATCTAAATGTTCAATCATGAATTCATGCATTGCTTTTACTTTTTCCACCTGTGTTTTATAAAAATAAATAGGCTCTTTTTTTTCTTCTGTTATTTCTAATGCTTCTAAAAACAACAAAATTTCTAACACTTTTAAAATCATATAGCGTCTGCGTATTTTTTTAGGTACAGAATATAATTCATGAAATATATGTTTAATAGAATCTAAATTAGAGATAATATATGGCTTATCATATGGACAGAATTTATTTTTTAATTCTTTTATATTTATTTCAAAATACGGAAACGCTTCCTTCAATGACTTATTGGCTTTATCAATATCTATGTATATGGTTATTCCATGATAATGATTTAGAGGAAATATCATATCTCCTTTGTGATTTTTCCTTGTATCAATCTTTAAATCTCCAGTTCCTGTATATGCAAAAACATCATCCTTTATATTATGTTCTACTTTGCCCTCTTTACAATGATCAATACATAAAATATCAGATTTAACTTCTAAAGTTGATTTGCAAAAATGCATATGAAAATCATTATATGAAATGCTCACTCCCTCAAACAGTTCATATTCTGTCATGACACCATCACCAGTTTCATCAGAAATTTTAATTATGGTACAGTTTCCTTCCTTAACCACTTCAAATGATGCATCTTCAACAAAATCTGATTTATATAAATCAAACATTTGATAAAACCACCTTTCTAGATTTTTACTGCAATTTATTATACTTTAAATTTAAACACACTTTAAGTCCTTTAAACTTTCATTAATTTTTTCCTTAATTTCATCATCAACCTTGGGATTTTCAAGCCATTTTCCTATACCCCTTGCAGCAACTTCTCTCTCTCCTTGTTTTTTTGCCTTGAGTTTTAGTAAAATTTTATCAAAATACTCTGATGATTCTTCTAAAAGTTCTATTATATGTACTCTTACAGCCTTTGATGTATCTGTAAAATCGTCCAATAATACTTTCAAACTTTCCTCATTATATAATATCTTACTATAATTTACATATATAAAAAAGAATATAATGATTAAAAAAAGATTAAAGAATATTTTAATTTTATAAAAAATATATTCTTTAATCTTTTTTATTATTTTATTTCTAAATCTACAATTCTATTATTCATATTCTTTATAAATGGAAAAATACTAAGTTTACCCATAAACCTCCACCTTGGTTTATTAAAATCAAAGAAATTCCATTCATCAATAACCTTTATATAAGATCTATACGTCTCCAGTTCTTTTGCATTTTTTATTCCCCATTTAAATACAGCATTAGAATTTATTTTTTTTACTGTTTCATGTTTCTTAGAATTTTTAACTACAAATGGTGCTGATATCTCACCAAGAAATTTAAATGTTCTAAATTCATCTTTTAATATATCAAACATTTTAATTACTTCATCCTTTGAAAAATACATCAATATTCCTTCTGCCATTACAAGAAGTTTTTTATCTTTTCTAGACACATATCTGGTCCATGAATTATCTAAAACTGATTTTGCAATCATTTTATACCTGTCACTTTCTTCAAAAAACTTTTTTCTGACTTCAATTGATTCTGGTAAGTCTAGATCATACCATGTTATTTTTCCATTATCAATTCTTTCAAATCTTGTATCTAAACCACATCCTATATTTATAATTACAGCATCAGGATATTTACTTATAAACTTTTTTATTTCATCATCAAAAATCTTAGTCCTTACTGAAACTCCTGTCTGTGACATCCATCCATTTTCAAATTTTGAAAAATCATAGTCTATTTTTTTTACCATCTCAACAGCTTTATTATCCTTTATTATAGAATCACTACGAACTGTTTCACTTGCTCTTGCCCATAAAGGTATCAATAAAGTTTCTGAAACTCCTGTTAATTTTGCTTTCATATTCAATTCTCCTTTATTCTAATACAAATTATCTATCTGATTTTTATTGTTTTTTTATATCTCCTTTCAACATATTTAAGAACTTTTCTAAACTGATTTTTAAGTTAGTTTCTTCTAACTTATATGTTATAATATTACCTATAGTTAACCTTTATTTCTACCAAAAAACAGTTTAATTTTAACACTTTTCAATTTATATAGTTCAAATTAACCTAATTGCGAAAATCCATATTAAAAGCTGTTCCTTATTTTCACTGCCTCTAATAATATACTTTTAGATACTAAATAATTTAAAATAATAAAAGAACCACAAATGATAAATCTATCATTTACAGTTCTTCAACACATACACAAAAAATATATAAAGTAATATTTATTACTGGCACTAGTAATTCTAAACACATATTTTATTCAAATTTGAAGAACATAAATGAATATATATTCAGCTATAAATTTTCCCATGACAAATAAGGATTCACCTTAATTTGAAAATATAATAAAAAAATTAATCTGTTATCTTCATTTCGTTCTCCTTTCTAATACTCACACTACTATAATATTATACTAATACTAACAGTATTTCCTGTCAATATATTAATTTTTTACATAAAATATGACTCATTGTTAAAATATAGCATATCACTTTTCCAATGATGCTTTCTTATACTTTTCCATAATCTCTCCTATGTTTCCCTCTGGCATATCATGACTTTCTGCCTGTTCGTTGTCCCTTTGTTCCATTCTCTGAATAATATGTAAAAAAATATCACGCTTGTTTTTATAGTGCCTGTATTAAAAAATGCAGATAAGTTCGATAATAAATTAAACTTATCTGCATTAAATGATTTTATTATTTTCCAAATGCTGCTGCCCAGTCTGCTTTAAACTTCTCTAATCCTTGATCAGTCAATGGATGCTTAATCATCTGCTGTAATAGATTAAATGGAATTGTTGCTATATCTGCACCTGCCTTTGCTGCTTCAATTACATGTATTGGATTTCTTACACTTGCTGCAATTATTTCTGTTTCAATGCCATGTATTGAGAATATTTCTGATATATCAGATACAAGATTCATACCAACCATTGAGATATCATCTATTCTTCCAAGAAACGGACTCACATAAGTTGCTCCTGCATTTGCTGCAAGAAGTGCTTGATTGGCAGAAAATATTAATGTTACATTTGTTTTTATTCCTTCATGTGATAAAACTTTTACTGCTTTAAGTCCTTCAGCTGTCATAGGAATTTTAACTATCATATTTTCATGAATAGCTGCAATTTTTCTTCCTTCTTGAATCATTCCTTCCGCATCTTCACTTACAACTTCACCACTTATTGGCCCGTCTACTATTTCTGTTATTTCTTTAATAACTTCATTAAAATCTCTACCTTCTTTTGCTATTAATGATGGATTTGTTGTTACTCCACAAATAACTCCCATTTCATTAGCTTCTTTAATATGTTCAACATTTGCTGTATCTAAAAAAAACTTCATAAAAACTTCCTTCCTAAATTCACAGGTATATATTCCAATTAACAATGTACAATGAATAATTGACAATAAAGGATGAAATCTTTTGAAGATTTCTTTAATCATTATACAATTGTTATCAAAATACATATACTCCTAAAATTATCTATATTACTTAATAAGTCTATATTAACCTATTATTTTCTATAGTCAATACTTTTCATAAATATTCTTAAATTCATTCTTTCATTTTTTATATAAAAAACTATTATATATATATATTCCAATTAACAATGTACAATGGACAATTGACAATGAATGGCCAAATCTTTTCAAGATTTCTTTAATATTATGTAGTTTTATTATTGAAACATATATATTTAACTCCATTCTTATCTTCTATAATTTTATATAAAAAGCACTTAAATTTTACAAATAATTAACAGTATTTAAATTTTCTTAAACAAGAATCATCTGCAATTGAAAGATCTTTAAACAACATATTTACAATTGTTATATATTCATTAAGAAATTTTGATTTTTTTATTTTTTTTGCATATTTTTCATTTTCCTCAAATATATTTATCATATAAAACCAAAATTCTTTCATTTTAAATAAAACATTTTTATCTCCTGAAAGAATTTTCTTATATCCATTAAATACTTCATCATGAAATTCTTTTAATTCTTCTTTCTTGACGCATATTCCTTCGTTTATTTCGCTTATAAGTCCAGGATTTGCAATAATCCCCCTTCCAAGCATTACAGCCTTAAGATTAGGACATTCACTAATTAATAACTTGTAATCATTCAAACTAAAAATATCACCATTATAACATACTGGATTTTTACTAAGTTTTAACGCTTCTTTAAACACTTCAATATTAGGAATATTTTTATAAAAGTCTCTTTGTATTCTAGGGTGTATTATTAATTCTTCTAATGGGTATTTATTAAATATATTCATTATTTCAGGAAAATCTTCATATGAATCAATACCAATTCTTGTTTTTATAGAAATTTTTATTTGTGCTTTTGAAAATATTTCTTCAAGAAATTTATCCAGCTCTTCTTTATGTCCAAGAAATCCAGCTCCTTTTCCTTTAGATACAACAGTTCCTGATGGACATCCAAGATTTAAATTTACTTCTTCATATCCCATTTCTCTCATTTGATTCACTGTATAGATAAAATATTCACTGTTATTTGTAAGAATTTGTGGAATTACATTCATTCCTTTATTATGTTCTGGCATTATATCGTTCATTTCTTTTGATGTGAAACATTTATTAGCTGTTGGTGACACAAATGGTGTAAAATATTTGTCAATATTCCCAAAGTACCTATTATATGCATTTCTATATATATAACCTGTTATTCCCTCAAGGGGTGCAAAATAAAATTTCATTTCAATAATCTCCTTTGTAAACAAAAAAACGCTGCATCACTTACTATTACTATCACATATAATATAGGATTCTAAAATTTAATGACTATATATGCAGTAGTTCTAGTTTCTATGCAGCAGCTTTATAAAAATCTTATAAACATCCTTACTTATCTGTTACAGCTGTAACCGCTATATCTGTCTCTTGATTCAGATACATAATTTGCTTTATATGCTTGAGTAATTTCTGAAATTTCCATTTTGCCATCTATATAAGGCTGATATAAATCATATCCATCAGAATATTCATCACATCCAATATCACTATATCCAAGTGATTCTTTTACAATCTGTTCTCTTTGCTCTCTTGTTGTATTTTTAATTAAAAATTTATCCATATCAATCATTTTCTCCAATCTATTATTTTGATGCATTTTTTCCTAAAAGTCTGGATGCATTCTCTTCAACTATTTCATCATATCTCTCAATTTTTCTATCCAATCTTTTCAAAGTAGCCTGCATTTCTTCTATCCTGCCTGCAAGAAGGTCACGCTGTTCAATTAAAAGATTCTTTCTTGCCTGTGTTGTAGAATTTCCCTGCTGAAACATTGTAACATAATCAATGAGAACTTCAATGGAAAGTCCTGCCCCTCTCATACATTTAATAAATTCCAGCCAATTGCAATCTTCTTCCAAAAAATCACGATTACCACTTCCATTTCTATGTACTGGAGGTATTAAACCTATCCTTTCATAATAACGTATAGTATCTGCTGTTAAATTATATTTTTTACTCACTTCTGAAATAGTCATTTTATTAACCATCCTTTTAAATATTCATATACTTTTATTTAATAAACTTTTCTAAAGCCTCTAACTCCATCTGTAAATCCAACTTTTTCATAAAACTTATGTGCTTCTTTTCTAAAATCAGACGAAACAAGTATGGAATATGTACATTTTTTCTCATGAGCAAAATTATCTAATTCCTTCATAAGCTTTTTTCCTATTCCTTTTCCTCTCATTCCATCTTTTATAACAACATCTTCAATGACTAAAAACGGTTCAGCAAGACCATTACAGCATATTCCAAGCATAGTCCCTAAAATTTCATTATTTTCTTTTGCTACTAATAAATTATAATTTTCATCTGATATAATTTTTTTATACATTTCTTCTGATTTATTTAAAGACGTTTCAAATGGAAGAATATCTTTATATAATTCTAAAACTTTTGAAATATCTTCTTCTCTTAATTTTTCTATAATCATCATTTTTCTTCTCCTATATTGAGATTTATTTATATATTCCATTAATTTGTACCTTTTTAAAAACATAAACCTATGCATATATTCTACTACATAGGTTCCTTTGTTTTATTATTTTTTCTTAAATATTGATTTTATCGCTCTCTTTAGCACATCAAAAAAGCTCAAAGAAGAAACTATATGATCTGGTGCAATATAATTTCTAATTGTACGAAGTACCTTTTTTGCATCTTTAGAAGCAAATGTATATGTTCCATTTTTCTTAGTTTTTATTGCATATCTTGGAATCCATTTTCCTTTAAATAATATAGAAACAATAACATAATCAACTTCTTCCCATGGAATCTGTATAAATTTACGAACATCACGAGAATTATAAAATTCAAAACCTTTATCACCAATCATAATCTTACCGTAGTCTGTAAGACCTGTAAATGCTGTTGCATCAATTACTAAATCTACTTTTGTGTTAAGTGACTGAACCATCTAATCTCCCTTTCTAATGTAGGATATAATTTATTATATATTTTTCGTGTATTTCTATCAACTATGTTAGATTACATTGAAATTTAACTTATTTTTCCACTTCACTTACTTTATTAAATATTAACAAAAGCCCAGGCTTAAAAAGCCTAGGCTAATAAAAATGTTACATTAATCCAATTAAGTGGAATACAATACCAACTATGAATAATCCAAGAATTATTACTATTGGAGAAACCTTCTTCTTAAGTAACCACATACAAAGAAGTGTTATCAATAATCCTGCAAGTCCTGGAATTAAAGAATCTAAGTTATTTTGTAATGTTGTAACTTTTTCTGGTGTTAATGACATTCCTGATGCTTGTTGTAATAAAGCTTGCCTTATACCTTCTGCACCACTTGGAAGATTAGCCCAGTCAATATAAGCACCTTCACTTAATGAAACTGTTGATACTACTGGAGCAAAGTTTACAGATACCCATCTGTTAACTAATGAACCTAATATGAACATACCAAGAATAGATGCACCTTTAGTAATATCTTGTAATAATCCGCCTGATAAATCATCACTGATACGAGAACCAGCTTTATAACCAAATTCTTGAGTATACCACATAAATGCCATACGAATAATATTCCATGCAAAGAAGAATATTATTGGTCCAAGAATATTACCATTCATAGCAAGTGAAGCAGCTAATGCTCCAAGTATTGGTCTAACTGTGAACCAGAAAACTGGATCTCCAATACCAGCTAAAGGTCCCATCATACCAACCTTAACACCTTGAATAGTTACATCATCAACTGGTGCACCATTTGCACGTTCTTCTTCTAATGCTAATGTTACTCCAAGAACTGGAGATGCAACATATGGATGTGTATTAAAGAATTCTAAGTGACGTTTTAAAGCTGCCACTCTATCTTCTTTATTTTTATATAATGTTTTGATTGCTGGAATCATTGCAAATACCCAGCCACCATTCTGCATTCTTTCATAGTTCCAAGAACCTTGAAGGAAAGTTGAACGCCACCAAACTGAAATTCGATCTTTTTTACTTAATTTTAAATCTTTAGCCATATTGTTTCCTCTCCCTTCTTAGTATCTGTCTATAATGTCACCAACAGGATCACCAACATTTGCATTACCCCCATTGCTTGAACCACCTTTTTTAGAAAGTGTTAAGTAGATAAGAGCTAATGCAACACCTATTGCACCAAGACCGATAAGTGTGATTTGTGAAACAGTTGCCAATACAAAACCTATTGCAAAGAATGGCCATACTTCTTTTGTAGCCATCATATTTATTACCATAGCATAACCAACAGCAACAACCATTCCACCACCGATTGCTAAACCATCTGTTAACCATGCAGGCATAGCATTAAGTAATGAACCTATAGGTCCAGCACCAATTGCTAGAATTAAAGCTGCTGGAATTGCAATACGAATACCTTGTAAACATATCGCTGCAATCTGCCAGAATTCAATAGCTTTAATATTTCCTTCTTTAGCGGCAGAATCCATGAAATGTACGAATGCTGTAGCAATTGTACGACAAATAATTGTTAATAATAAACCTGCAACTGCTAGTGGTACGGCAATTGCGATTGCTGAAGAAACACCTTCAGTTCCTTGACCTCCAAGAACTAAAATAATTGCTGATGCAACAGATGCTAATGCTGCATCTGGAGCGACTGCTGCACCTATATTAGCCCATCCTAAAGCCATCATTTGAAGAGTACCGCCTAATATTAAGCATGGTCCTAAATTACCTGTAACTAAGCCAATTAATGTGCAGGCAACTATTGGTTGGTGAAATTGAAATTCATCCATAATACCTTCTACACCAGCTAGAAATGCTACAATAATGACTAATATAATTTGTAATATATTTAAAGTCATAATATAATCCTCCTTTTTTATCTAATCAATCATTAGATTATTTTAGTTTGTTCAATTCTTCTTGTGCCTTATTAAGGATTTCATTCATATTTCCCTTTGAATCACTTGGCACTTTACGAACATCAAAATTAATTCCTTCATTTTCTAATTTCTTAAATGTATCAATATCATCTTGATTGAATGCAAGTACTTTGTTTGGCTGAACCTTACCTATAGAATGAGCCATAGACCCAACATTTATAGTTTTTAATGGTACGCCTCCCTCTACTGCTCTTAAAACATCCTGTGGATTTTCAAAAAGAAGCAGTGCACGTTGTCCTCCAAAATGTTGATCATCTTTTGCAAGTTTTATCATATGATCTACTGGAACAACATGTGCTTTAACTCCTGGAGGAGCTGCCTGTTGTATTAAATTCTTACGAAGTTTATCTTTTGCTACTGCATCTGATACTACAATAATTCTTGTAGGCTGAACAGTTTTTGTCCAAGCAGTCGCTACCTGTCCATGAAGTAAACGAGAATCTATACGAGCTAAAACATATTCAAACTTTCCAGGCGCACCTGCGTTTGATTGCTGTTTAGCAGCCCCTGAACCATTACCAGTATCTGATGGTTCTAATTCCTCTGGTTTAACTTTAACCCCTTCTTTAGCTGATGTTAATATATTAGCTGCAATTTCATGTGCTGATTCCATTGAAAGACGTGCACCATAAGCTTCAATTAACATTGGTAGATTTAATCCAGCTACAATTGCCCATTTGTCTTTATGTTCTTCAAATAAAGCATTAGCTTGATTGAATGGAGTACCACCCCAAAGATCAACTAAGAATAAAACTTCATCTTGATTTTCAAATGTTGCAATTGCATCCTGAAGTTTTTTCCTTAAGTCATCAGGTCCTTCACTAGGCATTAATGTTACAGCCTTTACATTTTCTTGTTCTCCGAAAATCATTGAACCAGACTGCAAAATTCCTTTAGCGAATTCACCATGACTAGCAAGAATAATTCCTACCATTTCCATACCTCCTATTCCCTATGAGCTACCAAATCTAAAGAATGTTGAATATCAAATAAAATAACTTAACCTAAAATTAACTATATACAAATGTATAAAAATAAATAATCAAAATTTCATAATACCCTATAAAAGTTATATAATTTTATCTTATATCCATTCATTATTTAAATTGGAAGCATATTAAATATTTTTATTTTCAGTAATCAAATCAAAAAATTTTTTCAATTTAGATTACGTTTACATAATACCACTTTTTCTCTTAAAACGCAATATTTTATTAAAATTTTTTCTAATTTTCATCATTGATTCTTATATTTTATTGTATATATTCTTATATTTTATTGTATATAATAATAGAAAAATATATTTTTATGATACATTAATTCCAACTTTTTACAAATCTATTACCTATTTATTTAAAAATATTATATGTATTTTAAAATTTATTATCAGATTTGATTATAATCAAATCTGATAATAAATTAATTGACATGTAAATATATTAAAAATTAAAAATCATATTTTTTAAGATAAAAATATATAAAAAAAACACCTATTCATCGTACTCATAAATTCGGCACTAATAGATTATAGAGAAGACTTAGAAATAGTAGTAAGCGATTTAACATATGTTAATGTTTCAGGGAAATGGCATTATATCTGCTT
>NZ_CAKVKB010000060.1 GCF_934754915.1 uncultured Clostridium sp. | reverse complement strand
CAATAAGATTATATCATAAATACAAATATATTTTTATAGATTTGTATAGATTATTTTTAACTGTTAAAAGCCTCCAACATACTTTAAAATCTCTTCTGCTACTATCTTTTCTTTCATAAAGTTTCCCCCTTATCACTCATGTAATCGTTTCTATAAGATATATGATACCAGTTCCGCAAAAATATGTCAATATATTTTGTAAACTTTGCCTTTTATGTTCTATTGTACATAGCTACAGTTATTAAATGATTATCAAAACATATTTAAATATGATATCAGTTCCATTTTAAGCGTTTAAAAATATATTTTATTAAGAAAACAAGTATATATGTTTTTAACTCTGATTACACTATATAAACATATTTTTATTCCCTCCAAACACAAATAAAGCTATAACACAAAAATAAATATTGTGTTATAGCTTATCATTCATTAATTTAACCTAAATTAGTATAACTATTTTCCTTCAATATATGCTTTATCAAAGTATATATATCCTAATGGTGATACATTAAGGCCTTTTACATAGCTTTTAACTCCCATAGGTACTGTATCATAGTATAAAGGAATTACTGGCATATCTTCCATTAACATATCTTCTGCCTGTCTTAATAATTCAAATCTCTTTGATGCATCCTGTTCAGCTCTTGCCTCAGCAATAACCTTATCATATTCTGGATTATTATATCCAGTATTGTTTTGTCCTGATGTTGATTGGAATATGTCTAAGAATGTCATAGGATCAACATAATCAGCACCCCATCCATCTCTTGCAACTTCATAATTCTTATCATTTCTTGTTGCTATAAACACTTTCCATTCTTGGCTTTGAAGCTGTACATCTATACCTAAATTTGTCTTCCACATATCTTGTATAGCCTGCATAACTGGTCCATTTCCTTTTTCAGGATTGTAAAGAAGAACTACTGATGGGAACCCTTGTCCATCTGGATATCCTGCTTCAGATAATAATTTTTTAGCTTCTTCAACATTACCTTTTGATGGGAAGTATTCCTTTGATGCAAAGTCTTCTCCATCAGGTCCTGTTATTCCTGTAGGTACAAAACCATTTGCTGCAATTTGTCCACCTTTTTTAACATTTTCAACTAATGAATCCCTATCTATAGCAAGGTTCATTGCTTTTCTAACCTTAGGATCACTTAATGCTTTTGCTGCTTCTGGATCAATTCCTTGAACACTGTCAGTCATATTTATTGATAAATATAAATTACTTAAGAATGGATATATTTGTGCAGTTCCATCTTCTACAGCTTTTTGTATTTCTGATTGTGGTACTACATAAACCATATCAAATTGTCCAGTTGTATAACTTGCCCATGCTGAAGTTTCATCTGCAACAAATTTAACATTAACTTTATCAAGTTTTACAGAATCTTTTCCATAGTAATTTTCATTCTTTTCTAATATAATTTGATCTTTAATCTTATAATCTGCAAGCTTAAAAGGACCATTGCTTATATAGCTTTCAGTACTATTAGCCCATTGTTCATTTCCTTCAACAGTTTTCTGTTCTACTGGGAAATAGCAAGGGAATGATGTTAATTCTAAGAAATAAGCACATGGTGATGTTAATGTTACTTCTAATGTATTATCATCTAATGCTTTAACTCCAACTTCGTCAACAGAACCTGTTCCAGCTGTATATTCTGCTGCTCCTTTTATATATTCCATCTGATATGCATATTCAGCAGCTGTATCTGGATTCATTACTCTCTTCCATGCATATTCAAAATCTCCTGCTGTAACTGGATTTCCATTTGTCCATTTAGCATCTTTTCTTAAATGGAATGTATAAACTATCCCATCATCAGAAACATCACAGCTCTCTGCAATTCCTGGAATTGCTTTTTGATTTTCGTCTAACTTGTAAAGTCCTTCAAATAAATTGGCAATTAAAATACCACTGTCAACTGCCTGATTTAAAGCAGGATCCAAAGTTTTTATATCTGTCCCTAAATTAAAAGTGATTTCCTGTGCTCCTGCTGAACTAGATGTTCCTGTAGTACCTGAATTATTAGAACTTCCACATCCAGTAAGAACTGAAATTCCAAGAGCTGCTGCCAAAATAACAGAACAGATCTTTTTTATTTTTTTTGTCTTCATATATTTTCCCCCTTATTTGGTTGATAATTAAATATAATATAAAACTCTACTAATGAGATTTATTGCTTTTTTATCTATATATTCCAACTAGCAATACACAATTGATAATCAATTATGAAGCATTTATTATTACTCCTCTGAATTATAGACATTTTACAAAATTATATATTTTTACTATTAAAACATATATCTTTTATCAGCGAAAGATTTATTATTAAAAACTTAGTAAATTTATTTTTTTAATATAAATGACAGGCTACAAAATGTCCTGGCTCCACTTCCTTAAGAACAGGTTCTTTTTCAGAACATATCTGTTTTGCGCATTTACATCTTCCCTTAAATCTACATCCTGGTGGTGGATCTATAGGTGATGGAATATCTCCTTCAAGAACTATTCTCTGACTGTTTTTTGCAACTTCAGGATCTGGAATTGGTACTGCAGATAGAAGTGCCTGAGTATATGGATGCTTTGGATTATCATATACTTCATTACTTTCACCTTTTTCAACCATCTGTCCAAGATACATAACACCAATATGAGTTGATATATGCTTAACCATAGATAAATCATGAGCTATAAATAAATATGTCAACCCAAGCTCTTCCTGTAATTCTTCAAGCATATTGATTACTTGTGCCTGTATAGAAACATCAAGTGCTGAAATAGGTTCATCACACACTATAAAATCAGGTTCAACAGCTAAGGCTCTAGCTATACCTATTCTCTGCCTCTGTCCCCCAGAAAACTCATGAGGATATCTGTTAATATGGTCACTCATAAGTCCTACTTTTGATAAAAGGCTTCTTATTCTCTCAGTCCTTGCTTCCCCTGTAAGAAGTTTATGTATATCAATAGCTTCTCCAATAATATCTCCAACAGTCATTCTTGGATCTAATGAAGCATATGGATCCTGAAATATCATCTGCATTTTCTTTCTTAAAGTAACCATTTCTTTATTTGAATATTTTGTGATATCTTTTCCATTAAAAATTATCTGTCCACTTGTTGGTTCATAAAGTTTTAATATAGTTCTTCCTGTAGTTGTTTTTCCGCATCCTGATTCACCTACAAGTCCCAAAGTTTCTCCTCTTTTTAATGTAAATGAAACTTTATCTACAGCTTTTACATAACTTCTTCCTTTAAATATTCCTTTTTTAGCAGGGAAGTACTTACATAAATCTTTTACTTCTAAAATAATATCATTCTTTTTATCTTCCACTACTTTTCCCTCCTTATAGGTGATTCAATCTTTGGTGCATTTTCATGACATAACCAACATGCTGTCTTATGATTTTCTCCATTTTCAAATAATGGAGGCTGTTTCTGAATGCATATTTTCATTGCATATTCACATCTTGCAGCAAATGCACATCCAACAGGAGGTTTTAATAAATCTGGTGGTTGTCCTTCTATAGGTTTCAATTTTTCTTTTGTATTTTCCTTAGGATTTGGTACACTTCTCAAAAGTCCCCATGTATAAGGATGTCTTCCTCTATAAAATATATCTTCTGTGCTTCCTGTCTCTACAACTTTTCCACCATACATAACATTTATTCTGCTGCAGAGATCCGCAACAACACCAAGATCATGAGTTATTAAAATTATAGATGTATTGAACTTTTTCTTTAAATCTTTCATAAGATCAAGAATCTGAGCCTGTATTGTAACATCAAGGGCAGTTGTAGGTTCATCTGCAATAATTAATTTAGGCTTACAAATAAGACTCATTGCTATCATAGCTCTCTGTCTCATTCCACCTGAAAATTCATGAGGATACTGTTTCATTCTCTTTTCAGGACTTGGTATTCCTACTAATGAAAGCATTTCTATTGCCTGCTTTTTCGCCTCAGATCTGCTTAATTTTTTATGCTTTAATAGTGGTTCTATAAGCTGATCTCCTATTGTATATACTGGATTTAAAGAAGTCATAGGATCCTGAAATATCATTCCTATTTCATTTCCCCTTATTCCTTCCATTGCTGATTCTTTTATATTTGAAATATCTTTTCCATCAAAATATATCTCTCCATGTGTAAGTTTTCCATTATCAGCAAGAAGCCTCATTATTGACATCATTGTAACACTCTTACCACATCCAGATTCTCCAACTATACCTAAAGCTTCTCCTTTATCCAAATGAAAAGATACACCTCTTACTGCTTTTACTTCTCCAACATTAGTTTTAAATGAAGTCTGTAAATCTTTTACTTCTAATAATTTTTCCATCTTTCTTTTCTCCTATCTCTTATTCTTAGGATCTAAAGCATCATTTAATCCATCACCAAAAAGATTGAATGATAATATGATGAGACAAATCATCACAGCTGGAAATAACAGCTGCCATGGATATGTATAAATAGCTTTCATTGCTTCATTAGCAAGTGTTCCTAAAGATGCTTTAGGTGGCACGAGTCCTAGTCCTATAAAGCTTAAGAATGCTTCTGTAAATACTGCTTCAGGAATTAATAATGTTAATGTAACCATTATTGAACCTATACAGTTTGGTATAAGATGTCTTATTAGTATCCTGAAATTTGAAGCTCCAAGAGCTTTAGATGCAAGTACAAATTCTTGTTGTTTTAATTGAAGAACATCTCCTCTTACTATTCTTGCCATTCCAATCCAGTATGAAATTGAAAGTGCAAGTATTATAGTTCCGAGACCGCTTCCACTACTACCAGGTTTATTTAAAATAGCCATAAATATTATTACATATATAGTTAATGGAATTGAATATATTACATCTACTATTCTCATTAAAACAGCATCCACTTTTCCACCAAAATATCCTGCAATACCTCCATACAAAACTCCTATCACAAGATTTATAAAAGCTGCAACTATTGCAATTGTAAGTGAATACCTTGCACCCATAAATACTCTTACAAAAATGTCTCTTCCCAGATGATCTGTTCCAAATAAATGTTCAACACTTGGCTTTAAATTAGTCATAGAAAGATCATTTGTTGCATAATCATATTTTGAACACATAGGAACAACAATTGAAGATAGTATTATAAGCAATGCTACACATAATGATACAAGTGCAACTTTATTATTTTTTAATCTCATCCATGCATCTTTCCAATAACTGATACTTGGTCGTACAACAACATCTACCTTTTTTTCTTCATCAGTCAGAGGAGCAAATAATTCTTTATCTAAATTTAAATTTTCTTCCATGTTCTTCCCCTCCTAAACTTCCGCATTTTCTAATTTAATTCTTGGATCAATAATTACATATAATATATCTACTAAGAAATTAAATGTTATAAGCATTGTACAATAGAATACTGTTACTCCAAGAAGCATTGT
The DNA here is from genome assembly GCF_934754915.1 of uncultured Clostridium sp. Lineage (GTDB taxonomy): Bacteria > Bacillota > Clostridia > Clostridiales > Clostridiaceae > Clostridium. The sequence goes on along the minus strand of NZ_CAKVKB010000060.1, from coordinate 14,813 downwards.
ATAATCTCTGTTTGTAACAGATTGTACAAATTCATTTCCAAGTCCCGGAATAGCAAAAATTTGTTCAACTATAAAACTTCCTGTAAGAATACTTGCAATTAATGGTCCCACATATGTTACTATTGGAATTAGCGAATTTCTAAGTGCATGCTTGAAAATTATTTTTCCTCTGCTTAATCCTTTAGCTTTTGCTGTTCTAATATAATCAGACTTAAGAACATCTAAAAGTTTGTTTCTTGTTAGTCTTGTTATGAAAGCCATAGAAGACATTGACAATGCAATAACTGGCATTATATAATTTTTCCAGCTTCCAAATCCAGTCGGCGGCAATAATCCAAACTCAACTGCAAGAAAATAAATTAAAACAGCACTTATTACAAAACTAGGTATTGTGATACCCAAGGTTACAACAAATACTATTGTAGTATCGGCCCATGTATTTCGTTTTAATGCAGCAACAATTCCAAGAGTTATTCCTATGACTATTGAAGTTGCAACACTGCATAATCCAACCTTTGCAGATGCCGGAAATGAAGTTGCTATTGTTTCTGTAACTTCTCTTCCTTTGAATACCATTGATTCTCCTAAATCACCATGAATTAAATTATTCATATACATAAAGTATTGTTCACTAAGAGGCTTGTCCATACCATACTTAGCTTCCATATTAGCTTTTACTTGTTCAGTAAGTTTTTCACCATCAAATGGACCACCAGGCATTAACCTCATTAAAAAAAATGTAAGTGTAATAACAACCCATATAGTTAATAAACTTGCTACAAGTCTCTTACCTATGTATTTAATCATTTTCTTCTCCCTCACTCACTTCGATTTTTGTCAACATATTTGTATTATATATCATTTAAATTAGTTGTCAATTTATTAAATAAAGAGAATTTTTTTGTCATTATTGTGTTTTTTAACAATTAGTTAATTTAGTGTAGATATTTTTTATATAAATTATAATTCATTAATTTGTAAACGTTTTTCTTTTTAATATGCTATCTTTTCTTAAAGTACATATGTATTTCTCTCACATACACTTTTATTTTTCATGGATTTACACACTATTTTTAAAATAACTTTTTTCTATTTCTTTAATTTTTCAATAATATTGCAATAATATATCAGGGAATATTTTTGACAAAATTCATAACTTTATCAATATTTTTTAACATTTCGTTAAAAAATAAAATTTTTCTTTAACACTTACATTTCAAATTTATTTTAAATATAATAATTTCCTATCCTTCTTTGATTCTCCATTCGATTTTTTTATTAAAAATAAAAAAATCGCGTCAAAATACTTCATCATATTTTGACACGATTTATCAAATATATTTTATTTAAAATTTTCTTTTATAAATACTTCTAGTCTGTCGAAAGCCTCTTTTAATATCTGATCAGAATAACAATATGATATTCTAACATAGCCTTCTCCTAAATCTCCAAATGCATTTCCTGGCACAAATCCAACTTTAGCTTCATTAAGCAGTTTATCACAGAATTCTTCTGATGACATATTGAATTTTTTAATACTTGGAAAAATATAAAATGCTCCTTTAGGATCCACTACATCAATATTTAATTCTTTTAATCGCTTCATGCAATAATCTTTTCTTCTCTCAAATGATTGTTTCATCTCTTCAACAGCCTGCATTGAATTTCTAAGTCCTTCAAGTGCTCCATACTGAGCTATTGAAGGTGCACATGAAACACCATATTGATGCACTTTCATTATTTCTTTCATATTTTTATCTGTACATGCAACATATCCTATACGAAGACCTGTCATAGAAAACATTTTAGAAAATCCACTTACAAATATAATTTTATCTCTTATTTCTTTACATTGAGCTACAGAATAATACTCATCAAATATTATTGAAGCATACATTTCATCTGTTATTACTGTAATGTCTTTTGCTTTTATAATTTCTATTAATTCATCTCTTTGTTTTCTTGTCAATATTGCTCCTGTAGGATTCGAAGGAAATGAAAGCATTAAATATTTGATTTTTTCATTGTCCAATCTATTTTTTATTTCATCAATATTAACTGTAAAATCTTCATTTAACCTATAATTAATAACTTCTGCACCTATCATAATAGAAATATTTTCATAAGCTGGATATGCAGGTCCTGGTATTAAAATTTTATCTCCTGGATTCATTAAAGCAAAAAGTACAGAAAACAACCCTTCACTTCCACCTACAGTAATACATACTTCTTCTTTACTATATGTAATTCCAAAACTATTTAAGTACTTACAAATCTCTTCTCTTAATTCATCTATTCCTGCATTTGAAGTATATGAAGTTTTATTTCTTTCAATTGCATCTATCATTCCATGTGAAACTTCAATTGGAACAAAAAAATCAGGCTGACCTATTGTAAGAGAAATAGCTCCTTCTACTTTTTTAACTTTTTCAGCAAACCTCCTTATTCCTGAAATTTGAATTTGTTTTACTCTTTCATTCATCTATGTAATCCCCCAATATATCTAATAAATATTTATTTAATTTTACTTTATATATAATATAATTTCAAATGAAATTGATACTCATATATAAATTATTATATCTTCTTTTATATTTTACATTCATCTCAAATTTATCACCTATTCTCATTTCTATCAAAAATATGAAATCAAAGACACTGCTTATTTTATCAAACTTTCTATTTTTTCTCTTTTAATTATTGCCATTTTTTATTATAATTAAATAGGTCGCAGATGTATATAGGAAGGGTGATATAATGTCATATAATTTAACAGATCCTTATGAAATCGCTAGATTTATTAAGGAATCAAAAAAATCAACTCCAGTCAAGGTATATGTTAATGGAGATTTAAGTAATGCAGATATGAATGATGTTGAATGGTATGGTTCTAACGGATTCTATATCTTAATGGGAGAATCTGATTCTATAACTAAAATAGTTTTAGATAACAAACATCTTATAAAACATTTCAGAATAGAAAATGATAGAAGAAATTCTGCTATTCCAATGTTAGATTTACTTGAAGTAGATGCAAGAATTGAACCAGGTGCAATCATAAGAGATAAAGTTACAATTGGTAAAAATGCTGTTGTAATGATGGGTGCTGTAATCAACATCGGTGCTGAAATAGGTGATGGAACTATGGTTGATATGAATGCTGTAGTTGGAGCTAGAGGACAACTTGGTAAAAATGTTCATTTAGGTGCAGGTGCAGTTGTTGCTGGTGTTTTAGAACCACCAAGTAAAGAACCATGCCAAATTGGAGATAATGCATTAATCGGTGCTAATTCTGTAATCCTTGAAGGTGTTAAAATTGGTAAAGGTGCTGTAGTTGCTGCTGGTTCTGTAGTAACAGAAGATGTTCCAGATGGAGTTGTTGTTGCTGGTTCTCCTGCAAAAATAATTAAAGAAGTTGATGACAAAACAAAGGATAAAACTCAGCTTTTAGATGATTTAAGAAAATAAAACTGTTTAAAATACATAAATAAAAAAGACTTCCTCTTTTATATATTTTATAAGGAAGTCTTTTTTCATAGATTTAATTTTATGCACAATCTTCTGATTAATTATTGACCATTGATAATTCTATAGCCTTTTCCTAAGTTTTCTTTACTTAATTTTAATCAATCATTGGTAATTACAGATTTAAATCTCTGTTATACTGCTCCTTCTGTGCCATCAGCATTTGACTCATTTTCTTCTTTTTGAGCCTTTTCCATTTTAGATATTGACACTTCATAAGCTATTTTCTTTATAACTTCATTTTCTGAAACTTTCTTTTGGTATTCTCTGCTCTGTAATCTACCCCATACCTTAATATTATCACCAACTTCTAATGTCTGACAGAATCTAGAATTTCTGCCCCATGCAATTGTTGGGATATAATCTGACTTATTGTATGCTCTATTTACTGCAAGTAATACATCTGCAATTTCACGTCCAAAAGGAGTTGTTCTATAAATAGGTTCTTTGCAGATATATCCGTCTAAGAATATTTCATTAGGATTTTTACTGTGTTCTACACAAGGTTCAATATTTCTTGCAAAAACTGTAAGTATAAGCTTGTTTGATCCATCAATAAACTTATTATAAGATCTAAGCTGACCTTCAACAATTACTTCACTGCCTACTTTAAGATCCATATTATTTAGCAATCTTTCTGAAACAGTAATATTTAAAGTATCCACTGAGTCACTTAATCTCATTACATCCAAATTAAATGTATAGAACCCCTCCCCATACATTTCGTGGCTAAACTCTTTTTCAGATGTCACTTTACCTTCTAGGTAAATCTTGTTATTTAGCATTAAATTATCCATTGTAATCCCTCTCTCCATCGGAAATTATTATTATTAAATTAAATATATGCACCCACTAGCATATATTACCATTATAATACAGATACTAGTTTGTTTTCAATAATTTTAGGTATTTTTATGCTGAATTCCTTCTTTATCTATATTGTAATCGTTTTTGTATATCATCTCTCCTACTGTCTTAAAAACATATCCCTGTTCCTGAAGCTCTTTTATTATTTTGTCTAAATTATCTGGAGTATACTTAGCATTATTATGAAATAGCAATATAGAACCTGGTTTAACTTTTTTCATAATACGATTATATTCAATTTCAGCTCCTGATTCTTTCCAGTCAACTGAATCTACATTCCATTGTATACATGTATATCCTAAGCCTTTTACTTTTTGAAAACACTGTTTATTATATTCTCCACTTGGAAATCTAAACAGCTGCGGCTTCTTCCCTATATTTTTTTCTATAATTTCATCTGTCTTTTTTAATTCCTCTTCCATTCTTTCATCAGTTATTTTAGTAAATCCAGGATGCATATAGCTATGATTCCCTATTTCATGCCCCCTTTCATTTATGTCTACTAATTTATCCATGTTTTCTTGACTATAATTTACCCATCCTCCCATTATAAAAAATGTTCCTTTTACATTGTATTTATCCATTATATCTAATATTCTTTTTAAATTATCTTTTTCTGCCCAATTAATATCAAATGTAAGACTTATGGCTTTTTCTTCTGTATCAACTGAATAAATAGGTTGTTCCTCTTCTATATTGCTCATAGCAGTTTTTCCATTACCATTTATTGCAACAGACAGCATCATTACTGAAAATACAAGCCATATTCCTAGAGCTATCTTTTTTAACCTCCATTTCAAACTTATCACTCCTTAAAACATATACTCTTTAAATATTGCTTTACTGTTTTATTATTAACTATATTCAATAATTATTAATTTATGCTATAATGAAATAAGAGTTTCATTAGTCGTGGAGGTAATTATGTACGAAAGTTCATCAGAATTAGCAGAAAATAAACTATTAATGTTATATGTATTAAAAGCAATACATGAACCAATATCAAATACTCAGCTTACAGAAATAATTCTTGAAAATAATTTTATAAATTACTTTACTTTTCAACAATATTTATCTGAGCTTGAGGAAGCAAAATTTGTTGAATATCATAAGACTAATGATAAAAATCTATTGGTATTAACAAAGCAAGGTGATACTGTTCTATCACTTTTTAAATCAAGACTCTCTCAGTCAAAAACATCTATAATAGATCAGTATATAAAAGAGAAAATTGAAGCAATAAAAAAAGAACTTACTATTCATGCTGATTATACATTAGGTGATAATGACAGCTTTATAGTAGATTTAAAAGCAGTAGAAAATCAAGCTCTTTTAATGGAATTGAAACTGTCTGTACCATCTAAAAATCAAGCTGTAGCTATATGTAACAAATGGAAGGATAATCCTTCCGATATATATAACTCTATAATAAATACATTTATCAATTAATATGTGTAAAATGTGCTAAATATTATTCTCATATCAATGTCACTTTATAATGTTTTAATTAAAGTCATTGCATTTGGTTCTTTTTCAACTGTAATGGCTTTTATTTCTTTTGTATTGAAATTTATCACATTTACCATTCCATTAAGATAATCACCTACAAATAATTTTTCTTTACTTTTTCTAATTCCTCTCGGCATTCCACTTACTTCTATTTGCTTTTCTTCCTTAAGGTTGTCTAAATTTATAATGCTAATGGACTTTCCACAAAAATTAGACACATAAAGATATCCACTTTCTTCATATAAATCTACTGGAGAAATTCCCACTTTTATTTTATCTATAAGCTCTAATGTTTTTAAGGATACTATTCCAATATACCCTTCTTTGTCATATCCAAGATAACTCAAGCATACATATAAGTAATGATTATTATTTGATAAATTTATCTTTATGGGAGTGTTCTCTACTGTAATTTTCTTTATCTCTTGTTTCTTTTCTATATCAATTACAGAAATCGTATCATCTCCCATATTACTTGTAAAAGCTAATTTCATATTTTTACATATCTCTATATTATGAGGAAAACAGCCCACTGGAATTACAAAATCCACTCTCTTTTCTTTCATATTATATACAGCAACCGAATTAGCTTCTCCACAGGTAACAAAAATTTCATTTAAATATTGTGCCACATCATTAGGACATGTTCCAATATATACATTTTCACCTTCTAATAAAATCCTATTTTTTCTTTCACTATATTTTTCTATATAATTATCTTCCAATTTTCTTTTTTTAATAATTGAAATAGTATTATCATAATTATTAGCTGAAATTATATTTTCCCCACATATTTTTAATTCATGAGGTCCAATTGAAAATGGTTCCTTAGATAAAATAAAATTCTGTACATCTAATGATTGTGTGTTTATTCTACTTAAACTATCTGAACCTGTATTGCATAAAACAATATAATCCACTTGTTTCCTCCATTATAGAATTCTTTCTATGTACTAATAATATATTCTTCTTTTCAAGTATTGGTACAACTAATTTTTACTAATCTCTTTATTTATTGACAAAATACCACTATAATATAATAATAAAATAAAAAAGTTGCATATAAATATGCTATTTAATTTGGAGGTAATTTTATGTATTCATATAAGACATCTAAAGTTTGTGCTTCAACTATTAATCTTGAAATAGAAAATAATATAATCAAGGATGTAGAATTTATAGGAGGATGTTCTGGAAACCTTGCTGGTATAAAAAGTCTTATTATAGGTATGCAAGTTGATGATGTAATCTCAAAATTAAAAGGAATTGATTGCAGAAACAGAGGAACTTCATGTCCAGACCAGCTTACTAAAGCATTGCTTGCATGGAAAGAAGAACATTAATATATTTATTTAATGAAAAATGGACAATAACTATATTGTCCATTTTTATTATTGCACAAATTGATCATTTTCATTAGATAGCAGCATTATAGTATCACCAATATCATCCAATACATCTTTATAACTCATAATAATACTGACAGAAATCTTTTTACAATCATCACTTATAGATTCTATTTTTCCATAAAAATACTTGCCTTTGCATATCATATTGTTCATTATTTCTTTTATGAATTTAGGAAGATTCCCAATTACAATCCCATTATTTGTTGCTGCTACAATATTTTCTTTTTCATCTGGATCTTGAACCATATAAACTATATCATCTTCCTGAATTCTATTGAACAACCTTGAATAATCGCATTCTTCACAAACATCTAAACATACTGATGCAAGATATGTATCCTTAACATGAGGTGTTACATCATAAAATTCCTCCACAGAAACTGTTCTATATTGTTTTTTGGTACTGTCAGTTATAAGTGTGTTTAGACCTCTCTTTACACTGCCTACCATTTCAAATTTCAGACATTCTTTTATATACTGTTTATCACTTTCATTAAATTCTTCCTTAAATCTTTGAAGATTTTCAACAGCTTTAATTCGTGTTTCTATTAATGGCGACTTTAAAGCCTCCATATTAAACTCCTTATATTCATCTTCAAAATCTTCATATTTCATATGTTTAGTCATTATAAAATAACAGATATGTTCAATATCTTCATATTTTAAACTGTTTATTGTGAATTCATCTGGTCCTGATGTAAGATTATCTATTTTCAAACTCTTCATCGCAAGATTATACAAACTTCTTTTTATGCTTCTATTTCCAGCTGAAAATGCATATTTATATAGCAATGGATTCGTATGATCTTTCTTAAATAGAGTTTCAAAATCTTTTTTCTTTATTTTATACCCTATTTTTTCAGCACATGTTATTATTACATTTGATTCTATCTCTTCATCTGTTATCCTTGAATCCAATACAGATTTCCATTCATCTTTATCACATATTTTTTTGCACATATCTACAATTTCCTTATAATTCTCATACAATGACATCTGCAGATTTATTTTTTTATCATTGTAATATTCTATAAGTTCTGATTCCAAAGAATATAATATAGAAATCGCTGCATACAATGAATATATACTACCTGAATATTTATCTATCTCTTCAAGCAGTTTTACACACACTTCTTTTTTATTTTCTATTTCATTTAAACCATAGTCTGAAAACATTATACTGAACGATTTTGACAATTTTTCAATTTTTTCTTCAGAAAATTCAGTTTTATTCATATATTCAAGAAGATTTATAGATAGCATATTTATATAAATCAATTGACTCACTGCCACATCATTATTGCTTCCTTCTTCAATCATCCATTCAGTTATCTCATAAGTAACAGGCTTCAAATGCATAACTGCAAAAAATCTGCCATATCCCTTTGTTCTCTTTGCAATCTGAAAAAATGCATCATTTTTATATCCTATATATTCATAAGCATTTAAAACATAAAACAGATATTCATTGTCAATAGAATAAACATTGAGTATATATTCAATATCTGATACTGCAAATGGAGCTATTACAAGCGCTGCTTTTATAAGCTCACTACAGGAGCTTTTTTTAAGTATATCAATTATGAATTTTTCTCCACATGCTTTCTTATTCTCATTTTCACAGAAAGCTTTAGCAATTCTCTCCATACTTTGGTAATAATTAACAACTGGATTTTTCTGTACATATTCTTCAATTTCTTTAATGTTACCTATATCCCCTGTTTCTCCAAAAAGTTTTTCCAACAGATTATATGCTTTCCTGTTTTGTTCATATACCTTAAGTTTTTTAGATGTATGAATTGCCTGAAATTCATTTATTCCGCAAAATTCTGAATCCTGAAAAAATTCTTTATCATTATCATAAAATTCCTTTAACTTATCAAAAATACTTACATTGTTAATCATACAACCCTCACAACCCTTTTTTATAAAAATTATTTTATTTTATTTTATTAATTATCTTTCTCATATCACCAATCATGTATAATGATCCACTTACAAGAATCAAATCATCAGAATCGGCTTCAGCTATTGCTTCTCTTATAGCAGTTTCATAGTCATCAAATGCTTTTACATTAGGATTTACTTTTTCTATTTCTATCTTTAAATCTTCACTAAGTTCTGCCCTATCACTATGAGGTGTCAATGCAAATACCTTTTCTGCCATAGGAGTTATTTCTTTTATCATATCTTCTACCTGTTTATCTGCAAGTATTCCAAGAAGAAGATACATCTTATTATATTTAAAATATTTTTTCACATTTTTAGTAAGGGACTTTATCCCATCGATATTATGTGCCCCATCTATTACAATCAATGGTTTTCTATTTAATGTCTCAAGTCTTCCAATCCACTTTACATCTTTTAAAGCTTTTTCTATTACTTCTTTTTCAAGTTTTATATTTTCCAATTCACAAATAACTTCAATAGCATTTATTGCAACACATAAATTTAATATCTGATGCTCTCCAAGTAAAGGGAAATCTACTTTATAAATATTATTTATTCCCTTTACCTCAACATTCTGGGTTATATTTTCATAATCTATATCAATAAACTTTCCATCTTCTCTGTTTACTTTATATACCCTGCTGCCCTTTTCTTCTGCACTTTTTAAAATAACTTCTTCTGCTTCCTTCTTTTGTGGATATATAACAACTGGAACTTTCTCTTTAATTATTCCTGCTTTCTCACCTGCTATTTCTCCAAGTGTATTTCCCAAAAGATTTACATGGTCAAGACTGATTGATGTTATTACACTTACTACTGGTATTATTACATTTGTAGAATCAAGTCTCCCACCAAGACCTACTTCTATTACTCCATAGTCAACTTTTTCTTCATAGAAATATAAAAACATCAATGCTGTAATAATTTCAAATTCAGTTGGATGAGAATACCCTTCCTCTATTACTCTGCCTACTGCACCTTTAACTTTTTCTAATAACTCAACAAGTTTATCTTTTGGTATATTATCACCATTTATTTGTATTCTTTCTTCGAATTCTTCAAGATATGGAGATGTATACATTCCAACCTTAAATCCCATTCCTCTAAGCATCTTGCTTATCATTGCTGTAGTAGATCCTTTTCCATTTGTTCCTGCTACATGTATAAATTTTATCTTTTCATGCGGATTTCCTAATACTTCTAACAATCTATATGTTCTCTCTAAGCCATAATTAGAACCAAACATTCCTATGCTGTGTATGTAATCCATTGCTTCTTCATATGTCATCTTCATATCTAATAACCTTCTTTTTCTTTTATTTTCCTAAGTAAATTCTATATTAATTATAATAATTCTTCAAGAAAAGATTACTATATATATGTAAATAAAAGCATTGCTATAAATTAATTTTACTGCAATGCTTCTGTTCACTAACAACTAATAATGTATTTTTTTCTTTCTGCCTCTATTATCATCAAAAATTAGAGATGCAAATATGCTTGCAAGCATAATAATCATAATAATCAGTACTGAATTTGTAACTGAAATCTCAATTCCAAAAAATATGGCCACAAGCTTCCATCCAGTAAACATCAATATTATTCCAACACCATACTTCATATATTTGAACATGTCATTCATTTTTTCCAATATATAATACATGCTTCTCAATCCTAATATTGCAAATATATTTGAAGTATATACTATAAATGTATCAGTTGTAATTGAGAAAATAGCAGGAATTGAATCTATAGCAAATAACACATCTGAAAATTCAATAACAACAAGTACAGCAAATAGTGGTGTTGCATAAATTGCTTTGTTTTTCTTTACAAAAAATTTATTTCCCTCTAATCTATCACTTATTGGCATTATCTTCTTTAACACTTTTAATGAAAAGTTATCATTAAATTCAACATTGTCATCATGACCAAACAGCATTTTTATGCCGCTATATAAAAGTACTATTCCAAATAATGATAATATTGAATGGAATCTGCTTATAATACTTACTCCCAAAAGTATAAATACAAGCCTTAATACCATTGCTCCTAAAACTCCATACAAAAGAACTCTCTCTTGATATTCTTCTTTTATATGAAAACTTGAAAAAATCATTAAAAATAAAAATAGATTATCAAGGCTTAGAGACATTTCTACTATGTATCCTCCAAAATACTCTATAGCGCTTGTTTCTCCACGACTAAAAAATATATAAATATTAAATAATATTGATAATGTAATCCAAAACATTAGATTAAAAAAATGTTTTTTTGTTTTCAAATTGCTTTCCTCCAGAATACTATTAACTATATTATTTATATTAATATTTATTCTGTTATATCCTTCTTAACTATAATTTTTGTAAACAAAAAATCACACCTTATATCTTTTACAATATAAAGTGTGATTTTTTTATTGCAAAATAAGATTAAATTAGTTTAATGCATCTATTCTTACTTTAACAGCCTCAAGCATTTCAACGTATTTAACTCTCTTTTCCTTTTCTGCATTAACTACAGCTTCAGGTGCTTTAGCTACGAAACCTTGATTTGATAGTTTCTTATCTATTCTTTCAATTTCGCCTTCTAACTTCTTAACTTCTTTATTTAATCTTTCAAGTTCTTTATCTTTATCTACTAAGTCTAAAAGTGGCATAAATAATTCTCCACCTTTAACTACTAGAGATACAGCATTTGCTGGAACTACAGATTTATCAGTTATGAATTCAACTTCTGAAGCAGAAGCTAGTTTTTCAATGTATGATGCACCATTTGTAAATGCTTCTTTAGCATCATCAGCAATGTAAGCTATAACCTTAGCCTTTCTTGAAGGTGGTACATTCATTTCAGCTCTTACATTTCTTAATCCCTTGATTGCTTCTATAACATATGCCATGTCATTTTCAGCTTCTTTGTTTACTAAAGCTTCATCAAATTCTGGCCATGCAGCATTTACTATAGTTTCTTCTTCAGTTAAGTGAGTGTATATTTCTTCTGTGATAAATGGCATTGCTGGATGTAATAATTTTAATCCAGTAACTAAAACTGTGTTTAATACATTATAAACTACGCCCTTAGCTTTTTCATCTTCACCATAAAATACTGGCTTGATAAGTTCTATATACCAGTCACAGAATTCTGTCCACATGAAATCATATACCTTCTGCATTGCAATTCCAAGTTCATATTTTTCCATGTTCTCAGTAACTTCTTTAACTACTGTATTCATTTCTGATAATATCCACTTGTCAGCTAATGAATATTCCTTGCAGTCCTTATATTTGTTCATTATATCTTTGTCAAGGTTCATCATAACAAATCTTGAAGCATTCCAGATCTTATTGGCGAAGTTTCTTGAAGCTTCAACTCTTTCTGGATAGTATCTCATGTCATTACCTGGAGCATTACCAGTTGCTATCATAAATCTTAATGCATCTGCACCATACTGGTCTATAACTTCAAGTGGATCAACACCGTTTCCTAATGACTTACTCATTTTTCTTCCTTGAGAGTCTCTGATAAGTCCATGAATAAGTACAGTATGGAATGGAGTTTCTCCCATGCAGTGTAATCCTGAGAATATCATTCTTGCAACCCAGAAGAAGATTATATCATGTCCAGTAACCAATACGCTGTTTGGATAGAAATATTCTAAATCTTCTGTCTTGTTTGGCCAGCCTAATGTTGAAAATGGCCATAATGCTGATGAGAACCAAGTATCAAGTACATCTTTATCCTGTTCAATATGAGTACTTCCACATTTAGTACATTTTGTTGGTGCTTCTTCAAGAACCATCATTTCACCACAATCCTGACAGTAGTAAACTGGGATTCTGTGTCCCCACCATAATTGTCTTGAAATACACCAGTCCTGAATATTTTCCATCCAGTTAAAGTATGTTTTATCAAATCTTTCTGGAACAAATTTAGTCTTTCCATTTTTAACAACTTCTATGGCAGGTTTAGCCAATTCACTCATTTTAACATACCATTGTTTAGATATTATTGGTTCTACTGTAGTACCACATCTATCATGAGTTCCAACATTGTGAACATGTTCTTTAACCTTAACTAAAAGTCCTGCTTCTTCTAAATCTTTAACTATAGCTTTTCTAGCTTCATATCTGTCAAGACCTTGATATTTTCCACCCTTTTCGTTAATTATTCCCTTATCATCCATAATTCTGATTATTTCAAGATTATGTCTCTTACCTACTTCAAAATCATTAGGATCATGAGCTGGAGTCATTTTAACAGCACCAGTACCAAATTCTAAATCAACATATTCATCCCCAACTATAGGAATTTCTCTTCCTACTAATGGTAAAATTACAGTCTTTCCTATTAAATGTTTATATCTTTCATCATTAGGGTTAACAGCTACACCACTATCTCCAAGTAATGTTTCAGGTCTTGTAGTTGCTATTTCAAGATATCCTGAACCATCAGCTAATGGATAATTAATATGCCAGAAATGACCTGCTTGTTCTTCATATTCTATTTCTGCATCAGATAAAGCTGTTTGACAATGTGTACACCAGTTAGTTATTCTATTTCCTTGATATATTAATCCTTCATTATATAACTTAACAAATACATGCTTTACAGCTGCACTTAAATTTTCATCCATTGTAAATGCTTCTCTTGTAAAGTCAGCAGAAACTCCAAGTTTTTTAACCTGATTTCTTATTGTAGCTCTATACTTATCGCTCCATTCCCATACTTTTTCAAGGAATGCTTCTCTTCCCATTTCTTTTTTGTCATAGCCTTCTTCAGCTAATTTGTTAGCAACCTTAACTTCTGTTGCAATAGAAGCATGGTCTTCGCCTGGAAGCCATAATGTACAATATCCCTGCATTCTCTTAAATCTTATAAGCATATCTTGAAGTGTATCATCAAATGCATGACCTAAGTGAAGCTGACCTGTTATATTGGGAGGCGGCATTACAATTGTAAATGGTTTTTTACTCTTATCCACCTTAGGTGTAAAATATTTTTTTTCTTCCCATGTCTTATAAATTCTGTCTTCGAATTCTTTAGGATCATATGTAGTTGATATGTTTTTTATTTCTGACATTTTCTTTCCTCCATGTATATTCAGTTTTATATATAAAAATCCTGTTGGAATTTTATTTTCTATTTTTACTTTCACAAAAAAAGAGCCCCATCCTTATAAAAGGACGAAGACTCGCGGTACCACCTTTATTTTCACGTAAGCATATTATAATTTATTTTTAATGCTCTAATGAACTCTTAATTTTAATAACGGTCTAGATAACCGTCTTCAGCTACTAAAATTTCACCAAAGAAACTCAAAAGCTACCTTCAAAATTTTCCACATAAGGGTTTTCAGCTTTTCCCTCTCTCTTATAATGCTTTAAAATTTCTACTCCTCTTTATCATTGCTTATCATAATTATTTGCTTTTTATTATTTTATGATATATTAATGATTTTGTTTTGTCAATAATCTATACAATTTATTAACAAAAATAATCCTAAATTATTTTAAAGCCTCTTTCTTAAAACTACTTTCTATTAATTCGATATTA
>NZ_CAKVKB010000059.1 GCF_934754915.1 uncultured Clostridium sp. | reverse complement strand
ATATATATTTTGCAAAATTAAATTGTACGCAATCAATTGTTGAATTTATTATATAAATCTGTTTACATATTGTCAATATATTTTTAAAATTATTTTACTATTATCTTAAAATCCTTCAAATTTATTTTGTATTCATTCAACATTTCTATTATTGTATTTCTAAATTCATTCTGAACAGATTTCTTTTCAACTGCTTTAATGGATTTTACAATAATATTGCTATTTTTATTTTCTTTATACTGTTTTGTAAGAATTTCCGCAGTTTTTACAAGTAAGTCATCCCAGTCATCTACCATTACAATATTATTTCCAATTTCAAATCCCTTAGGTTCCTTTCCTGAAAAATCTTTATAGATTTCTAATTCTATATTTACTGTATTAACCTCATCATCACAAGTATTTATAGCTTTAATTTCTTTTTCAATTTCTTTCTGAGAAAAATTTTTCTTTTTTTCTTCAAATTCTATAGGTTCTTTTTTTTCAGCTTCTTCTTTCATCCATTCAACATAATTTCGTATATTTTCAACTACTTCATATATAGAAATAGATGTATTTCTATATTTTTCACTCAATTTAAAATTCCTATTATCTTTTATAAGCTTGCTTGATTTATCCTCAATATAATCAATTGTATCCTCTAATATTCCTGACATATCCAAAAGTCCATTTTGAATTTGAGATGCCATATCCGGAAAATTTTTTATTATATATTCAATTGTATCTTCTGAAAATAATGTAAGTACATTGTTTGATTTGGAAATATTCTTATCAATATTTTTAATATCTGTAATACTCTGCTGAGTTTCTTCTCTTTTAAAAAAAGCCATTTAATCATCCACTCCAATCAGTAAAATATATTATCATGTTAATTTTAACATAATTTACATTTTATGTTAATTATTTTCACAATATTCTATTATTGATTGTGCAACCATCTTTGCCTGAACTACTGCCTGAACTACTGTTTTAGCTCCTGTAACAACATCTCCTGACGCAAATGTTCCTTTTTTAGTCGTGTGCCCTTTATCGTCTGTGACTAAAAGTCCCCATTTGTTGGTATTTAAATTTTCAGTATTAGATACTATATACGACCTTGGTGACTGGCTTACTGCTATTATTATTGAATCACATTGAAAAAATTCCTCTTCTCCTTGAATAATTTCTGTTAAAATTCTTCCATCCTTGCCTTTAATATTTTTTGTACATGCTATTTTTACACCATTTTCAGTAAATTCTAATGGAGATCTAAATAATTTAAATTTTATCCCATTTTCTTTTGCTTCACTTATTTCCTGTTTAGTTGCCGTCATATCTTCAAATCCTTTTCTGTAAAGCACTGTTACCTCTGATCCATTTATTTTAGCCATTCTGGTAGCATCCATTGCTACATTTCCTGCACCTATTACAGCAACTCTCTTTCCAAGCCTATAGACTTCTGGTGATTTAAGATAATCAATTGCATAATGAACATTTCCTAAAGTTTCTCCCTTTATATTTAGAGTTTTGGGATTCCATACACCAGTACCTATAAATACAGCCTTATATCCATCTTCAAACAATCTGTCCAGGGTGATTACTGGCCCTATTAACGTATTTGGTCTTATTTTTACTCCAATATCTATAAGCTTTTTCTCTAATTTATCTATAATCATTTTAGGAAGTCTGTATTCTGGTATTCCATATCTCAGAACTCCCCCAATTTTATCATGGGCATCAAAAACTGTTACTTTATATCCTTTTTGTGCTAGAATAATTGCTATTGTTATTCCTGCTGGACCACCACCTACTATAGCAATTCTATCTTTATTTCCAGATATGTTTTTCAAATCAAAATCTTCTAAATATTTTATTGAAATTTCAGCCTCAATATCATGAAATTTTACTGGTTCTCCTTTTATTCCTCTTATACAATTTCCTTTACACTGATCTTCATGTGGACATACCAATGCACATACAGCTGATAAAGGATTATTATTAAATAATATTTCACCAGCTTCATGAAACTTTCCTTGTTTATATAAATCTATTATCTCTGGAATGGGTGTGTCAATAGGACAATTATCTCTGCATCTTGGTTTTTTACATATCAGACATTTGTCTGCTTCATCTTTTAGTAATATCATTTTTTACTCCTTCTTCTTTTGTTTCTTATTTATATATTTTGTATATCTAAAAAATACATACGTTATTAAGTAAAAATATTGTTAAAATTCAGTTAAAATATTTTGAATTATATTCTATACTCTTTTCTTTCTTTAATCAAATGTATATATTGTAATTATCAACTCATGTTTAACAATTATTGAGTATATTATTTAATAACAGATACTCAATAATTATTGCAATCAATAATTATTGAGTAGAAACTTCTATGATTTCATGATTAATTTTATTTCAATATATATTTAAAATCACATATGTAGTTTTAAATATGATAATATAATTTATATAAGAACTATACATATATATTTCCATTAATTATCTGCATAAAAAATAAAATAGCTGAAAATATAAACAAATGTACTTTTAACTATAATGCTTGTAATTAATTTAAAGGAGGTTTTTAAAATTTCAAATTCAAAAGGAGAGAATCATATGTGGGTACTTTTTGCACTTCTGTCAGCTTTATTTGCTGCACTTACTTCTATACTTGCAAAAATAGGAATAGAAGGAATCAACTCTAATCTTGCTACTGCTATACGTACTGTTGTGGTTTTAGTAATGGCATGGGGAATCATCTTTTTTACTGGAACTCATTCAGAAATTTCAAACATTCAGACTAAAAGCTGGATTTTTCTAATATTATCAGGAATTGCAACAGGACTTTCATGGCTTTTTTATTACAAAGCCCTTCAATTAGGAGAAGCTTCAAAAGTTGTTCCCATTGATAAATTCAGTGTTGTAATAAGTATGGTTCTTGCATTTATAATTTTAAAAGAAGCTGTAACATTAAAAACAGTTATAGGTGGTATCTTTATTACTGCCGGTACATTTATACTCATACTTTAAAAAGAGAAGTGATGTTTATTTCATCCTTCTCTTTTTTATAAACCATTCTTTAAATTGCGTTGATATCTTCCTATAAAAGGTGTAACAATCTTCCTTGGGAGAAGAACAAATAATTTATATTGAATTCCTGGTATTATTGTTGTTTTATTTTTCATAAGCCCCTTAAATCCTTTACGTGCCACAAATTCAGGACTCATTGCATTTGAATTGTCTTTTTTTCCTGCATTTTTTGAAAAATTGGTTTTAGTAGCACCAGGACAAAGTGCAGAAACTGATATATTATAATTTTTCAACTCTTCTGCAACTGCTTCTGTAAATGAAAGAACAAAAGCTTTTGTTGCATAGTAAACAGCTGTATATGGTCCTGGATGATATGAACCTGTAGATGCTACATTTAATATTTTCCCATAATTATTTTTTACCATATCTCTTGCAAAAAATTTCGTAATATATACTAACGAATTCATGTTAAGCTGCATCATATCCTTGTCACATTTATAATCTTCTTTTAAAAACTCACCAACATATCCTGCTCCTGCATTATTGATAAGGATCTCAATTTTTAAACCATCATTTTGTATTTCATCACATAATTCTTCACATTCTCTCTCAATGCTAAAATCTTTAGAATACACATAGACATTGACTTTATATTTATATTCCAATTCACTCTTTATCTCTTTAAGTTTTTGCATATTTCTTGCTACAATAATTAAATTAAATTTATTTTCTGCAAAAACTTTTGCAAATTCATATCCAATACCACTTGTAGCTCCCGTAATCAAAACATTTCCATTCATTTTTTCACCCTGCCATAAATATACTTTTTGATATTTACATAATAATATAACTATTAGTTACATTAGTCAATCCTATACTCATTCAGACATTTGTATAAACTAAATCTCCCTCAAAATAAGTATCACATATATGAATATTCTTAATTTCTTCTGGATTTACCTCAAATATATTTTGATCTAAAACTATAAAATCAGCCTTCTTTCCAATTTCCAAACTTCCTATTTCCTTTTCTTTTCCCAATATATATGCTGCCTCAATTGTAAAACTCCTAACTGCTTGTAAAAGATTTATTTTTTCACAAGGATTCAATCTATATTGGGGTTTAGTCATTATATTTTGATTTTTTGCTAGACCGCTTTTAAAATCGCATAAATTTCTAGTCATACTGCACCATATTCCTTTTAAGGGAGATATATTTTCATTTCTATAATGTTCTGATGCTCCTGCTGTAATAATATTATTTTCAATCAGACTTCTGTATGGATATAACCTTTGTACTCTTTCTTCTCCTATTGACCTATATTGTTCTTCTGCGCACCTTTGATTTTGATAATGCCAGAATGGAATTATTATTGCATTTATGTTTAAGAGCTTCATTCTTCTTATATAATATTTTGTAATTAAATCAAGATGAGCTATTGAATTTCTGCATTTATTATAATTATTATTTTTTTGTGAATATTCAATCCCATCTATAGCTGCTCTACATCCATTATCTCCACAACATTCAATTACTGCATCAAAATCAAGTCTATTAGCCATTTTTATTGCTTCTTTAAATTCTAAAAATTCCCACTTAAATCTTCCCGAATATTCATTATTACAATTTTTATACGGCTTAAATAAAAATGCATCATGAGTCTCAATCAATCCATCACCCTTAAAACATATTCTTGTTATGTCAAAATACCGGCTTTTATAAATTATTTTTAATCTCTTAATCTCATGAACCTGTTCATAAATACTCTTTTTTTCTATTTCATAAGGAAACATTTTTATTCCGTAATTTATTCTAAGTTTTAGTTTATCTTTAATTTCTGCTAATCTGTAAATGTCAAAGGGTATGTCAATTGAACTGCTTTCTACAAGTCCTATTGATGTTATCCCATTTGAATGAAGTTCATTCTGAAATCTTAAGAACCCCTCTAAATACTCTTTATTGCTATATCTATTGAATTTTTCCATCTGTATAATTTTTTTTGCATTTCCTTTAAGAATCCCCCAAAGCTCTCCTCTCTCATCTAGTTCAATTATTCCTCCAATAGGAGATTCTAAATTCTTATTTATTTTATAATATTCAAATCCTTTATCATTAAGCCATAACATTGATCCTGTAATGTCCTCTAATACAATTGGTATTTTAAAAGATAAATCATTCAGATATTTTTTATATGGTCCCTTAAAAAACTCTTCAGTGTAAGGCATTTTATTATTATCCCATCCATATCCATAAATAAATTCTTTATTAGAATTAGAATATTTATTTATATAATCATGTACATCTGATAGATATTCATCTAAACAGCTGCATCTGCATAAATTCAATTCATCATCTTTCTTTATAAATTCTTTAGGAAAACTTGTGTAAGCATCAATAAATCCCGGCAAGACTGCTCTATGTTTTAAATCTATGATTATTGTATTGTTTTCTATAAGATTCATAGCCTCATTATTAGTCCCTAAAAATACAATTCTTCCCTGACTTATACCCATGGCTTCATATACGTTTCCTTTTTTATCTATTGAATATATAATTCCATTTACAAACATCTTTTCTATTGTAAGTATATTCTTATTACCTAAATACATGATTATCTCCCCAATCTCATCATCATTCTATTTAACTGCTATTATGTCTATATTTATGACAATGAATGATAAAATTCTTGCAAGATTTCTTTGATTAATTATGTTTCAGACTTTGTTTTACATATATCATACAGTTTTAATCTTGCAGCATATATATTTAAGTTATGTAATACATATAAATAATATGATTTAAATTTAAAATATGACTTTTATATATAAAAAAATCTGCTTCGCAGACTGTGTGTTTCTGCCCCCTTCAAAAGTTATCCACAGATTGTTCGAAAATATAATTTCCTATAGAATAAAAAAACGAGAGATAGTTTTTAACCATCTCTCATTTTTAACAATTGATTTTATAAAAAATTTTATTATTTTAATAATAACAAACAATAGGAGTACCCTCATCAATATTATTGAATATTATATTTGCAAGATTATATGGAGCATTTACACAGCCGTGAGATCCTCCTGTAACATATATGTTTCCTCCAAAACTGCCTCTCCATGTTGCATCATGAATTCCTATTCCACCATTAAAAGGCATCCAAAAACTTACAGGTGTACTATATCCTTCACCTTTAAGTGTTGCATTTCTTTCTTTATAATCTAATTTATACACTCCTCCAGGAGTTCCATTTCCATTGCTTATATTTCCTGATACTATTGGACCTTCTGCAATTACTGCCCCATCTTTATAAAACCATAAATGCTGCCCTGATAAACTTACTTCAACATAAGTATTTCCAATGTCATCTGCTTCATTACAGAAAGGTACTTGAGAATATTTAGGTTCCCTTGATTCTGTTTTTCCTCCCTCAATACTATCTGCTATATATTCTGTCTCTTCAGATACATCTACCTTTCGTCCATAATCTCCACCACTTATAGATATATTGCTGCCACCAGTAGTGACAAATTCTCTTGTCTTTCCTACAGTATCATATTTTTGAGCCAGTTCCAAAACATATTTTTTTATTTTATCTTTATTAATAGTAACATTATAATCACTATCCACATCTAAAAATTCTCTTATTTTATCTCCATCTAAAACTTCCTTTTCATTACCTATATTATAATTAATCTCTGTTGATACATATTTATCAAGAATATTTTTTGCTTCAACTATTTCTTGAGATTCAGATGTGAATCTTGGTTTTTCATAACATCCTGATTCATCTATATCAATAAATGTCTTTCCATTTTCAATAGCATTTTTTATAGCCTCTGTTACTTTATCTTTAGCTGCTTTATTTCCATCACTTTCTTTTAAAATCGTATAATTTCCATTATCATACTGCAATATTGGATTTTTAGGTTCTTCAATATTATCTGGCTTAAAACATGAAAATTTATTGATGATTTCTTCAAGTTTATTCTCATCAAAATATACTAATTCTGATGCAGTGTATTCATTATGACTAAATACTGATTTAATCCACCCAAGAGGATTTTGTGAATCCTTAAACTGTTGTATTGTTTCATTTTTGTCATACAGTAGATTTATGTCACTAGACCTTATTGTTTCATTAAATCCATTTCTTCCCTTTATACTCAATTCATATATCTCAGACTGATTCACCATTTCATTAAATGCTTCATCTACAGTTTTTCCTGATACACTAATACAGTTAATAGTAGAACCTGGGTTGAATCTGTTAATAAAAAATATAGATGTCCCTACATACATGGCCAAAATAGCTCCACCTATAACAATTCCACCTATAAATATTTTCTTATTATTACTACTCTTCTCCAATTCCATGTTTCTCTCCACCCCCACATATAATTATACCAAAATATGGTAATTAAAAGGGATGTTTTTTCTTTATTAACATAAAATATTTATTTTCATTTTTCTTTTATATTCATTCTCAGTCAATATAATATTCAACCTTTCTACATTATTCATTTCTTATATTATTATAAGGAAAATTAATCAGAACATATAAAAAATAAAAGAACTGTTGACATAAAGTATTACAACAGCCCTTACTTCAAACAATTAAATTATTTTTCTTCCTCTTGATCTTAAAAAATCTATCATATTTTCAGGAGTTGAATTCATAATTCTTTCTTCAGGAAAATCAATTGATTCAAGCATATTTACAGCTTCAGTGAATTCTCCTATTTTAGTACAAAAATGTGCATCGCTATTCATTATAATCATATTTCCATTTTCTTTACACAACTGTGCTATCTTTGTACAGTTTCCAAGACTTCCCACCCTTGATGTAGTAAATGAACTATTATTTATTTCAATTAAGACATTATTTTCTTTTGCACATTTAACTATTTTTTCAAAATCTACTGGTATTTTAGGATTTCCAAGATGGCCTACTATATCAATTTTTCCACTCTTAATCACATTTATAAATGCTTCAGTATTTTCTTCTAAAGTTCCTATCTTATAAACTTCTTCATGAATACTTCCTATTACAACATCAAGTTTTTCTAATGTTTCATCATCCATATCAAGATTTCCGTCATAATCAATTATATTTGCTTCAACTCCATAAAGCATAGTAACTCCATACATTTCTCTTGGAAGTACCTTATAATTATGAAAGTACCATATATGAGGTGAATGAGGCATTGTACAACCATGTTCAGTTGTTCCCAATACTTTTATTCCCTTTTCACTTGCAGCCTTTGCATTTTCCATTAAAGTAGAATATGCATGACCACTTACAATTGTATGTGTGTGTACATCTAAAGCATACTTCATAAATTATTTCCTCTTTTCTCGATTATATATATTTTTTTCAAAAGATTTAAAATTTATTTGATATATGTAAAATACAAAGTTTAAAATGTAATTACAATATATTCTAATACATAAAACATAATCTTATTTTTATTAATCAACCCTATTTCTACGCTCTCCACTGTTAAATGCACTTATATTTTCAAGAAGATCATCAAATAATCTTTTTCTTGCTTCTTCACTAGCCCATGCAACATGTGGTGTCATAATAAGTTTTTCTTTGTTTCTAACACTTAGAAGTGGATTATCACATGGTATTGGTTCTACTTCGAATACATCAAGAGCAGCACCTCCTATAATCCCTTCATCAATAGCTCTTGCAAGATCCTCATCAACAACTATAGGCCCTCTTCCTACATTTATAAGTATAGCATCATTCTTCATTTTAGATAACGCTTCATAATTTATGAGTCCTTTTGTTTTTTCGTTCAATGGTGCATGTATAGATATAACATCAGATTTCTCTAATAATTCATCAAAATTAACCTGTGCAAAATCAGAATCTGCATTTTTGCCACTTGTTGAATAATATATTACTCTTGCTCCAAATGCCTGAGCTATTTTGGCAACTCTTTTTCCTATTGCTCCAAGTCCTATTATCCCCCATACTTTTCCGCATAAATCATTATAAGTCATTTCTAAATTAGTAAACATTCCACTTTTTGAATATTCTCCACTTTTAACAAAATTATCAAAATAATTTAAATTATCATATAAGTGAAGGAGCATTGCAAATGTATGCTGTGCCACAGTGTTTGTTGAATAACCAGCAACATTTGTTACTGCAATATTGTTTTTCCTTGCATAATCTAAATCAATATTATTATATCCTGTAGCCATTTCACATATTAATTTTAGGTTTTCAGCATTTTTTAAATCCTTTTCTTTTAACACAACTTTATTAGTAAGAACAATATCAGCTTCTTTAATTCTTTCTGAAATCATATCTTCACTTGTCATATCATAATATATTACCTGCCCGAATTCATTAAGTTTAATATAATCAACATTTCCAAGAGTTTTACCATCTAATACAACTATTTTTTTCATAATTACAACCTCTCTTCCAACCACATTTAATTCTTATACTATTACAAAATTAAAATTAATCTAATTTATATATGTTTCACTAATAAAACTACATAATGATTAAATTACATTTTCTACTAAGATAATCATAGCTTAATTAAATTTAAATGTAAACTTTAATTAAAACATTTGTACGCTTTATGTATTAATAATTTTTAAAATAAAACCTGCAGATATAGAATGTTAATAATCTGCAGGTTTTATATCTAATATTTTTTAGTTATCTGATTGGATAAGGCTTTATATCCCAGATTTCATTTGCATATTGTTTTATTGTTCTATCACTTGAAAATTGTCCTGCATTTGCAAGGTTTGCAAGACATTTTTTAGCCCAATTCTTTTTGTCTTTATAATCTTCAAATACTTTTTCTTCTGTCTGTTTGAAAGATTCAAAATCAGCTAATAAATAATATTGATCCCTTTCTTCCAATAATGCATTATAAAGATCTTCAAAATATCCAGTTCCTCCATCATCTAATGTTCCATTGATAAGTGTATCAACAGTTCTCTTAATAGATGGATCATTTGCATAATATGATCTAGGATCATAGCTGTGTTTAATTTTTTCTATATCTTCAACTCTAAGACCAAAGATATAGTTATTTTCTTCTCCACTAGCTTTAACAATTTCAATATTTGCACCATCATAAGTACCAAATGTAGGTGTTGCATTTAACATGAACTTCATATTACCTGTACCAGATGCTTCCTTACCAGCTGTTGAAATTTGTTTAGACAAATCTGAACCTGGGAACAGCTTCTGTGCATAAGATACTCTGTAGTTATGTACAAACACAACTTTTATCTTCTTAGATGCCTGTTCATCACTATCTATCAAGTTTGCTATTTCGTTTATGAATTTAACTATTCCTTTTGCCCTTCTATATCCTGGGAATGCTTTAGCTCCAAATATAAAAGTAGTCTTAGGAATATCTAAATCTGGATTTTCTTTAATTCTATAATATAAATCAAGAATATAAAGTGCATTCAATAATTGTCTCTTATATTCATGCAGTCTCTTTATCTGAATATCAAAGAATGAATCTGGATCTACAATAATTCCTTCTTCCTGTTTTATATATGCAGCTAATTGTACCTTCTTTTCATGTTTAATATCCATAAGTCTTTCAAGAACTTCATCATCATCAATGTATTTTTCAAGGCCCTTTAATAAATCTAGATTCTTAACCCATTCTTCAGTTCCAAGAAGTTCTGTAATAAATTCTGATAACTCAATATTACATAATCTAAGCCATCTTCTAGGAGTTATTCCATTAGTCTTATTCTGGAATTTATTAGGATATAAATTATACCAGTTATTTAATTCATGTTTCTTTAATATCTCTGTATGAAGTGCTGCAACACCATTAACTGCTTTTCCTACATATATAGCTAAATTAGCCATTCTTATCTGATCATTTGCAACAATTCTAAAGTTCCATATTGATCCTTCATCATAACCTTTCTGTCTTAATTCATTCATAAGAGCATCATCTATTGCATATGCAATTTGAAGAATTCTTGGGAATAATCTATCTATTAATCTTATATCCCATTTTTCTAATGCTTCTGCAAGAATTGTATGATTTGTATATGCAAAGAATTCTTTTGCAATTCCTAAAGCTGTTGTAAACTCAACATTCTCTTCGTCCACTAATATTCTCATAAATTCAAGGATAGATATTGTTGGATGTGTATCATTTAATTGCGCTACATTTAATCTAGCAAACTCTGAAAAATCACTTCCATACTTAGTCTTATATTTCTTTATAATATCCTTCATAGATGCACTTGAAAAGAAATACTGCTGTCTTAGCCTTAATATCTTTCCTGCTTCTGCTGTATCATTTGGATATAATACCCTTGAAATATCTTCTGCTTTATTTCTTGCTGACACAGCTTCTATATATTGCTGATTATTGAAAAGATTAAAATCAAATTCCTTTAACGCTTCACACTGCCATAATCTCAATGTGTTTATATTATGTGTTCCATATCCTATTATTGGTACATCATAAGGAACTGCCTTAACAGTCATATCAGAAAATTTTATTATCTGTGTTTCATCATCTTTTCTTATACTCCATGCCTCACCATATTTAAGCCATGTATCTTCGCATTCTGTCTGGAATCCATTTTCTATGTTCTGTTTAAACAAACCATTGCTGTATCTTATTCCATATCCCATTAAAGGCATATCCAAAGTTGCTGCTGATTCTATAAAGCAGGCTGCTAATCTTCCAAGACCACCATTACCAAGTCCGGCATCTTCTTCAATTTCTTCAATTCTGTTTAAATCAATTTTCATTTCAGCCAATACTTCTTTAACTTCATCATATAATCCAAGATTCATAAGATTATTTCCCAAAGCTCTTCCCATTAAATATTCAGCTGATAAATAATATGCCATTCTACCTTTTCCATAAGTATCAGTAGTTTCATTCCAGTCATCAACTATTTCTTCCAAGATTGTTAATGATACTGCATTAAAAATCTCATAATCTTTTGCATCTTTTAATCTAACACCATGTTTTACCTTTAAGTATCTCTCAATACCGTCTTTTATTTTTTGTTTATCCACAATTATTCACACCTTCCATAAATTTTAGTTAATCTATATATTTTTTTTGCTAACTCATCTGTAAACACATCATCTTTAGCTCTCCAGCTCCAATTGCCTGCTAAAGTTGAAGGTCTGTTAATCCTTGCTTCATTTCCAAGATTAAAAAAATCCTGCATAGCTGCTATGGAAGTACGTGCTATACTGCTCCATACCCCTCTTATAATTCCCCAGTTATATCCCTCTTTTTCTGTAAGATTTAAATATTCAATAGCTTTATCAATTTCTTCTTTTGAACCTGTAACTTCAATCCATCCTCTCGCTGTATCATTATCATGAGTGCCTGTATAAGCAATACAGTTTTTCTCATAATTATGAGGAAGATGTGGATTTCTACTATCGCCACCAAAAGCAAATTGAATTATTTTCATTCCTGGAAATCCTGTTTCTTCTTTAAAATCCAGAGTTTCTTGTGTTAAATATCCTAAATCTTCAGCTATAATATCTATTTCTCCAAGTTTATCTTTTATTGCATTAAATAATTTCATTCCTGGTCCTTTTACCCATTTTCCATTTTTAGCTGTTTTATCCCCATAAGGAACTGACCAGTATGCTTCAAATCCTCTAAAGTGATCCATTCTCAGAATATCATATAAGTTTAAACTTGCTTTTATTCTGTTTATCCACCAAGTAAATTTTGTTTTTTCTAAATAACTCCAATCATACACAGGATTTCCCCATAACTGTCCATCTTCTGAAAAAGCATCTGGAGGACATCCTGATACCTTTAATGGTTTAAGAGTATCCTGATCCATTAAGAATATTTCTGGATTACTCCATACATCAGAACTATCCTGAGCAAGATATATAGGTATGTCCCCTATTATCTTTATTCCCTTATCATTTGCATATTTCTTTAGCTTTTTCCATTGTTTAAAAAATTCATATTGAATAAACTTCCAATAATTAATTTCGTCTTTCAGTTTATCTTTATATTTTTCTAATGTTTCTTTGTCTCGGCATTTCAATTTTTCATCCCATTCATTCCAAGAAATAAAATTAAATTCATATTTCAATGCCATGAACATACTATAATCATCAATCCAGTCAGATTCAGATTCTATAAAATTTTTAAACTGTTCATTGTTGTCTGCTTGAAAGTTTTTATATGCTTTTCTTAATACCTTCATTTTTTCAGTAAACATAAGACCATAATCAACAGCTTCAGGGTTATCTCCAAAGTTTTTATTGTCATAATCTTCTTTAGCTAGAAGTCCCTCTTCTCTTAAGATATCAAAATCTATGAAATATGGATTCCCAGCAAAAGCTGAAAATGCCTGATATGGCGAATCTCCATAACTGGTCTGCCCAAGTGGCAGTATCTGCCAATATTTCTGTCTGCTTTTGTGTAAAAAATCACAAAATTCATATGCACATTTTCCCAATGTTCCTATTCCATATTTTCCTGGTAATGATGATATATGCATAAGAATACCGCTTCCTCTTTCAATATCCAATTTTTATACCTCCCATACCCTAATAAATAGTTTTATATCTTAAAACATGAATCCCTTTTTACAAGTTCTGTATCAAGAATTATATGTTTATTTCCCATATCTGTATTCATCAATGAGAACAATAATTCAATACTTATTTCAGCCATTTCTCTTTTGGGTTGTTTAACTGTTGTAATGCTAGGATTATAATATTGGCTCTCAATCATACCATCAAACCCTATTACAGATATATCTTTAGGTACATTTAAATTATTATCTATAGCAGCTTTCATTACTCCAATAGCCATAATATCCGATAACGCAAAAATTGCTGTAACATCCTTTCTTTTATTTAATAGTTCACATACCTTTTCATATGCTTTATCACATCTATATTCTCCACTTACTATAAGTTCATCATCAACTTCTAAATTATTATCTTCAAGTGCCTGTTTATATCCCTTAAAACGCCACCAGCTTACTCCCATATCATTTTCTTCTCCCAATACAAGTGCTATCTTTCTGTGACCATTATTTATAAGATAATCAACAGCATTATAAGCACTTTTAAAATTGTCTATTCCAACTGATGAATAATATTGTTTGCCTTTTTCAGAAATAGTATTTACTGATGTTAATACTATTGGAATATTTAACTCTAAAAAACTTCCTTCTTCAATTTCTGTAAAATTTCCTCCAAGACATATGACTCCTTGAAGCCTTTTTTCCTTTACAAACCCAATTAAACCCTCAACATCTTGATAAATATTAAAATAATTCTGTTGAAGTATCATGGTATATCCATGTTCTTCAATAATCTTCCCAATAATATTTGTCATTTCAGAAAAAAAAGGATTGAATACACCTTTAACAAGTACTCCTATATTTTTTAGGTTATTCTGCTTTAATATTCTTGCACTGTTATTTGGTATATAATTGCTTTCTTTTATTATTTGTAATATCTTTTCTCTAGTACTTTCCTTAACATCCGGATGATTATTAATCACTCTAGATACAGTACTTACTCCCACGCCAGCAAGTCTTGCAACATCTTTTATGTTCATTGTTTCTTTCTCCTAATGTTATAATTGAATTTATTTGGCTTGTTCATTATCCTTTTACTAAATTATACTATATTTTCTATGATTTTTTATTATATTTTAATAAAAAATACTTTTAAAATATAATATTGATATTACTAAATATTATATTCATCCTTTTTTCAATAATTCTATTTTATCCTTTTTACTTTTTATATCAATATTATGTTAACAAATCTTTCCATGACACACAATAAATTTTTTACATTTTTCTTATTAACAGACATTTATTTCTGAACAATTTATAAAAATAAACAAAAAGTCTTTTTTGAGATTTTCTCAAAAAAGACTTTTCTTACATATCAATTACATATTTCTTTTTCTTTTCCATATTGCAAAAGCAATCTTAAATATAGCAGCATCATTAAATTTTCTTATATCATAAGATGTATATTTTTGAATTTTATCAAGCCTGTATATTAAAGTATTTCTATGTACATACAGTTTCTTGGCAGCTTCACTTAAATTAAGATTTAATTCAAAGAAAACATCAATACTCTGTATAATATCATTATCAAGTTTTTCAAATCCTTCATAGAACTTTTCCATAATTCTATTCTTTTCTTCATCACTTAGATTATCTACTATACTTTCAAACATTAAACTATCCTTATCAAAAATTCTTCCTGAGACATTGTATTTTTCAGCTAAGCTTAACTTATATCTGCATAATTCAAAGTTTTCTTTTAATGAATTATAATCAGTAATCTGAATATAACTTACAAAACATTTTCTATATATTGAAGTATATATAGTTTCATTAATACTAAATGTATGTTCCTGAATGTTTTCAAAACTTCCTAAAAGAATTATATAATCCTTAAACATAAATATCAGAATTTCTGTATTGATATATATATCTTTTAATATTTGTAAAGCTTCATCACTTTTTTCTTGTACTTTTACAACAATCAGATATGAATCTTCCTTAAACTGTTTTGTATTTTCTTTAATTATTTCATCTGGAATATTTATTCCATTTAATAAATCAATTATTATTTTTTCAGAATCTGTACTATATTCACAATATTTATCTTTAATACAAAACTTTAATAACTGTACAGCACCCTTAAATAAAACTGGCACTACAAGCTTAAATTTATCCGAGCCTAGTAAAAATTCTTCTTCTTCTAAATCTGACTGAAAATATACAGGATCAGCCTCAAATATTACTCTATTGTTATTATATACCTTAAAGGGTATTTTACAATTATTATATACTTTCTCCAAATACTGATCTAATCCTGACATTTTCCTCACCTCGTATTTATAATTAATACATCTTTGAGCTAATATATAGAAATACTAGCAGATTCTTAATTCTGACTCTTTGTCAAATACATGTATCTGGTCATTTTGAACATGTAATTTAATCTTATCCTTTGGTTCAAACTTAGTGCTTCCTTCTACTTTTGCAGTCATGTTTGTATTTCCTGCCTTAAAGTAAATGAAACTTTCTGCACCCATTCTTTCAACTACTTCTACATCACCTGAAATTGTATTTCCATCAGCACTGTTAACTAATTCTTCTGAATCACTTAAATGTTCTGGTCTTATACCAAATACAACTTCCTTATTGATATATCCTTTATCTTTTAATACTTTAGCTTTTTCTGCTGGTAATTCAATCTTATTTCCTTCAAAGCTACAGTATACTTTTCCACCCTCTTCTACTGCTATTCCATTAAGTAAATTCATTTGAGGGCTTCCTATAAATCCTGCAACAAATAAATTACTTGGAGCATTGTATATATTAAGTGGTGTATCAACTTGTTGAACTATACCATCTTTCATAACAACGATTCTTGTACCCATTGTTAATGCTTCTACCTGGTCATGTGTTACATATATAAATGTTGTTTCTAACTCTTGATATAATTTTGATATTACAGTTCTCATTTGAACTCTTAATTTAGCATCAAGATTTGATAATGGTTCGTCCATTAAGAATACCTTAGGTTCTCTGACAATAGCACGTCCAAGAGCAACTCTCTGTCTTTGACCACCTGATAAAGCTTTTGGCTTTCTGTCTAATAAATGTTCTATATCTAATTTTCTAGCTGCATCTCTAACTTTTCTATCTATTTCTTCTTTAGGTGCTTTTCTTAATTTTAATGCAAAAGCCATATTATCATAAACTGTCATATGAGGATATAAAGCATAGTTTTGGAAAACCATTGCTATATCTCTTTCCTTTGGTTCAACATCATTAACTAATTTTCCACCTATATATAATTCACCTTTTGATATTTCTTCAAGTCCTGCAATCATTCTTAAAGTTGTTGATTTACCACAACCAGATGGTCCAACAAATACAATAAACTCTTTATCTTCTATTTCTAAATTAAAATCTTTAACTGCTGTAACATCTCCTGAATAAATTTTATAAATATGTCTTAATGATAAATCTGCCATAATAATGACCTCCCATTTAATTAATCTCTAATTTTTTTATATTCCTATAAATTTATAATTTCATTTTACTTTTGATATAAAATTCCTGTGATTAACTTCTTCACATCTTTTATGTATTTATTTTACTATATGTAATCCTTTAAAGCCATACGGAAAATTTACAAATCTAATCTATCTTTTTTGTAAGAATATATAAAGGGAAATAATAGAAATCCTGAATAGTTATGTAATATTACACACCATTCAGGATTTTTATTTAAAAATATTTTATAGATCTTTGTAATTTTCCAAAGCTGAATTATACATTTTACTGTCCCATTTATAATTATTGTTTATAAGAAATTCATCACTTACAAGAAAATATTTATTTCTATTTGCTACACTATCATTATTAGTAATATCTAATTGATACCATTTTCCATCAATTTCAACAATATTCCATGAATGTGCTATTCCTTTTGCTGTTCCTACTATTATCCTGTTACTTATGCCTGCATAATTTAACATTTTATAAGCAGTCATTGCATATCCCTGACATACTGCTTCTGAAGTAGTGAGTGCAGAATATACACTAAGTGATTTCAAATCATTGTCATATTCATATCTTTCTATTATATAATCATTTATAGCTTTAACTTTTTCATAATCAGACATATTATCATTTATAATTGAGTGTACTGCTTTCTTAAGCTCTCTGTCAATATAATTTTCTTCATCTTTATTGCACAAATACTTGATATTTAATGTTGTTTTTATCCCTTCTTTTGTATCATGTGCTTTAGGTTTGATTTCAGTCCATGATCTCTCAAGATAATCATCATCTGAATATGCCTGCTTTAAAACATCTTTAAGTTTTTCTGCATAACCATTACTGTCTCCTTTGTAAGTAAATTCTATTTCCGTTTTTCTATCTATCATATTTTCATATACATAATTCTTTACATCATCCCAATCTGAAAACACTTCATAAGCATATGATGGTGTTGTCATAAAAAAAGTCTGTATAAATATAAGTGTTGATAAAATATATTTTTTATATTTAGACCAAACTATCACACTCTTCATCCTTTCGTGTCTTTACTTTTCACTATAATAGTACAATAACAAATCATATTATTGGTACTATTATTTAATCTTCTAAAATTTATTTACTCCAATATTGCTCTATTTGCCTCAATTCTCAATAATTCCTTCTATTCTAATTCATTCTTTCATTGTTATTAATCCTAAGTGCAAGCATAGTAATATCGTCAAACTGAGGTGCTTCTCCTGCAAATTCATTTACTCTGTTTCTTATAAATTCAATCAAATCTTTTGGATCTGAAGTTTTACTATCAATAACAGCCTTTTCAAGCCTTTCCTGTTTGAAGAATTCACCATTTACATTATTTGCTTCAGGAACACCATCTGTATAAATAAGAATTGTGTCTCCTTCATCAAGAATCATTTCATTTAATATATATTGAGTTCCCTCCATACCAGCAAGCATAATTCTCTTTTTCGAAGGTTTAATATATTCTATACTTCCATCTTTTTTCCTTAATATAGGATTATCATGTCCTGCGTCACAGAATGATAATTTTCTTTTTTCCAAATCATAAATTCCAATCCACGCAGTTGTAAATAATTCAGCATCATTTCCCTCACATAAATCATTATTAGCTTTATTGAAAATTTCTTCAGGAGATAATTTCATCATTGCATAATTTTTGATTATTGTTTTTGAAATCACCATAAACAATGCTGCTGGAACACCTTTTCCTGATACATCCCCAATCACAATTGCAAGATGGGTTTTGTCAATCATAAAGAAATCATAAAAGTCCCCTCCTACTTCTTTGGCAGGATTCATTGTTGCATATAGATCAAACTCTTTAAATTCAGGATATGGAGGAAATATTCTTGGAAGCATATTAGCTTGGATTGCTGTAGCTACACTTAATTCTGCACCTATTCTATGCTTTTCTTTTTCCACGTCAAGAAGATTAATCATATATTTTTTCAAATTTACAGCCATATTATAAAGAGAATCTGAAAATTCTTCTATTTCATCACCAGTATGAATTTGAGATTTTTCTATATTTATATCTTCTGGATGATTAGCCCTATTCTCTAAATCTGCTAAATATTCAGATTGAATTTTTAATGTTTTTATTGGTTTTATTATTCGTTTATTAAGCCAGTAATATAATATTCCAAGAAATACAGCTGTAATTATAGTACCTCCAATAAAAATTCCTGTTGTATATTCCTGAAGAGTACTTGTCACTTCATTCATAGCTATATCTATTGACAATACTGCAATAGGCTCTCCATTACTATTAAGAAGAGGTTTCATAGCTGTATACATATGTCCAAATTCTGTTTCATTGGCATAATACTCTATCTTATCTTTATTTTTCATATTCTGAATGTACATCTGGGCAACTTCTTTTTTATATTCACTTCCTGAAGGTTTTCCAAGATATGATTGATTGTTTACTATCTTTTTTTCTTCTTCTGTCATTCCAATCATTACATACTTCATATTATCATAATCTGAATCATTTACAGGAATAATTATATATATGTATTTTATATCAAAACAATTTTTCAAATTATTTAAATATTCCTGCATTTTGTCATATCCTTCTGATGTTTTATTTTCATTTATACATTTTTCAAGTTCATCATTATCAAGTTCAGTCATGGTAATATTCATAACCCCTTCAAGATATGAGCGATATTTTTCAATCATACTTTTTTTATAAATTATGTATCCTCTGATTCCAATCATACTGCTCAATAAAAAAGCAAATAATATAGAAGCAGTTATTAAATTTGTACTAAGCTTTTTTCTATTTTTCTTCACAAAAACACATCCCTCAAACTTAATTGCTTTTTTATTTATCATTCATCCTATGATAATAATCTTCAACTGTTATATACTCTTTATATCTGCAGTCTGTTTCGAAAATAGTATTAATTCCATCATCACTTACTCTTTCAGGATAAAGAATAGGAACCATATTTATTACATTTTTATGTGCCATTCTGCATTTTCTATATGAATCACTTTCATCAATGCTGTTTACCATAATAATATTGGGTATATCAAACAGATAATATGGCAGTGCTGGCATTGAAATATAGTCTTTTATTGATTCCAGCTTTTCTGGTATTTTAGTTATTTTTCTAAGAACATTATGTACTTCAATATATTTTTTTCTTTTTGAATAATATTTCTCACAGGCTTCTTTATTTCTTTCATGAAGCACAACAATTTTAATCTTTGGATACTGCTTTTTTAAAATTTCAACTGCCTCAAGATACATATCAGTTATTTTATAAGCAATTTTTCTAAACCTGTTAAGTATATTTTTTTTCTTTTCTTCATCTACTTTTTGCAGTAATGCTGATAAATATTTAACATATGATAAATCTGGAAGTGGAATTGTAATAGGTGCATTAATTTTATCTGCTAATTCAAAAAGATATAGTATACTGTCAAATTCCTGAGTAGTAAGTTTCTCTTTGTTGTTTGTGAAATCAATATCCTCTATTTCATTTTCACTTAAAAATTCTCTTATATTTATTTCAATATTCCGTTACTAAAAACTTATAAAAATCTATAAAAAATTATAAAATCTTATGTTTTATTCCTTTTTCATTGTATCTGTTTTGGTAATAGATAAATCTAAAACTACTCACATTGGTATGATACTCCAAAGGCGTAAATTCCCGACTAACGTATCGGTACATATCAATAGTGTTGTTTAAGGTAACTAAGCTATTGATTTACCATAGTTAAAAAGATTTATACTTGCTATCTACAGGTATTCTGTTTTTCTCAGCAAGTCTTATCCAGTTTAGTTTCTGTTTATTTTTCTTTCTA
>NZ_CAKVKB010000058.1 GCF_934754915.1 uncultured Clostridium sp. | reverse complement strand
ATGAACTTATTTCTGGATTATCAGAAGAGGAATTATCAACATCTTTTGATTTTACATCAGATAGTGGAAAAAAGGAGAATATTATAATTGAGGATAAAATATATTAAAAAAATTTTAAAATATGTATGTAGATGGTATACTATTAGAGTATGAAGATATACTTTTAGTTGTGTATATAGTATTAAGGTGTAATTATAATTTATTTTAAAAATGAGGAGGAATAAGAATGGAAATAATAAAAGTGAATAAAAGAGAATTTAAAGTTATTAGATTATTGGGAAAGGGAAAGGGAGGTTATTCTTATCTTGTTAACGATGGAGAAAAAAATTATGTTGTAAAAAAGATACATCATGAACCTTGCGACTATTACCAATTTGGAAATAAGATAGAATCTGAAATAAATGATTATATTCGTTTGAAAAATATAGGAATACCAATGCCAGATATGTATGAAGTGGATCTTAAACAAGAACATATTTTAAAACAATATATAGAAGGAGAGACTGTCATGGATATGGTGAAATCTGATAAAGATGTTTCTCAATATATAGAACAAGTTAAAAATATGTGTGATAAACTATATCAAGCTAATACGAACATTGATTATTTTCCAACGAATTTCATTCCACAGAATGGACAAATATATTATGTAGATTATGAATGTAATGATTATATGGACGAATGGAATTTTGAAAATTGGGGAATAAAATATTGGTCAAAAACAGATGAATTTATAAAATATATAGAAGAGCATAAATGTTAATTTAGAAGATACTCGGAATGCTAATATGTCTAAGATTTTAACATATAGAATAGTGATTTAATTGACATCCTATAATTATAAATATAATATATAATTATAGTTATTTAGGAAAACAGATGTTTAATTTATAATTTTTAGGAGGTTTTTTTATGCCATTTATAGGCTCAAAAGTAACAGTTAAACTTTCACCAGAAAAAGAAGAAATCATAAAAACTAGATTAGGGGAAGCAATTGGACTTTTTCCTGGAAAAAGCGAAGCTTTTTTAATGGTTGGATTTGAAGATGAATATAAATTGTATTTTGGAGGAGAAAAACTGGATAAAGGAGCATTTGTTGAAGTAAAGATATTTGGAAAAGCTACAAAAGAATCTTTTGATAGCATGACAGATGCAGTGTGTAAAATATTTGAAGAAGAATTAGGAATACCTCAGAGTAAAATTTATATTAAATATGAAGAAGTTGAAAACTGGGGATGGAACGGACGAAATTTTTAAATTAATATTAAGCAAAGGTGCTGTTTTTAAGTTTTTATTTTAAACTTGGAAAGAGCACTTTTTTAATTCTTTAGGAAATTATAATTTGGACAATTTGTGGATAACTTTAGAAAGGGGCAGAAACACACAGTCTGCGAAGCAGATTTTTTTATGTTTAAACTGATTTACATTGTTAGGCGTAAATTATTTGAAAAGGGGAGAGATTAATGAAAATTGGAATTGTGCAGATGGATATAGAATGGGAAGATATATATAGAAATATGAATAAGATAGAAGAATTTGCAAAGGAAGCAGCAGAAAATAATATAGAGTTGTTGATGTTTCCTGAAATGTCTCTTACAGGGTTTACAATGGATATTACAAAACATACTTTTTCAGAAGAAGAAATTGTAAACTGGGTAGGAAGAACAGCAGTAAATTATAATATAAATATTGGTATTGGATTTGGAGTTGCTGCTAATCAGAAAGGATTTAACAAGTATATTATTGTATCAAATGAAGGAAAAGTTTTATGTAATTATAACAAGATACATCCATTTAGTTATGGTGGAGAAGATAAAGTATATTTAAGAGGAATAGATATTGTTGAATGTAAGATTAATGATATTAATATAACACCTTTTATATGTTATGATTTAAGATTTCCAGAGATATTTCAGATTGCCTCAAAAACTTCAGAGCTGATATGTGTTGCAGCAAACTGGCCTAAAGAGAGAGAAGAACATTGGATTACGCTTCTTAAAGCAAGAGCAATAGAAAATCAGTGTTATATTGCGGGAATAAATAGGACAGGATACGGGGGAGGATTATACTATAATGGATGTTCTATGATAGTTGATCCAGAAGGTAATGTTTTAAATGAACTAAATAGTAAGGAGGAGATTATAACAGCAGAAATAGATTCTGATAAAGTAAGTAAAATTAGAAAATCGTTTAGTTTAAAAAAGGACAGAAGAGAAAAATTATATAGGATATATTAAATTAAAAATGAACAGATATTATTTTGAATATTTTGGCAGAAACATAACGAAAAAATTAATAAAATATAAACATGTAAAAAAATCTTTTGAAAATAATTATTATTGAAAGATTTTTTAAATTTACATATATGTTGTAAGATTAAAATTTATTATAATTATAATTTATATCAATATATAGTATATATACTGAGCTAAATTATACTATACTGTATGTTGATTTACGAAAAATATTCATATATAAAAATATTAAGAAATCTTGCAAAGATTTCATCGTTTATTGTCAATTGTTCATTACACATTGTCAATTAAAATGATTTTTTGTCGTTTACAAAGAAAATGAAATATGTTATATTATTGATTATCGATATCAATTAAGGAAACATTATAATATAATCAGTTTGGTTATATTGTAATTTGTTAGCTATAAATATACTAAAGATAACCACAATTTAGAGGAGAAATTTAACATTATGATGATTAACAAAAGATTAATAAAGCTATGTGAAGATTCAAAAAAATACATAGCTTTAACAGTTTTGTCAAGCTGGATATCAATAATGTGTAATATATTGATAGTTTTAATGATTGGGCAATTTATAAACAGAATTTATATTGCTAAGGATTATCTGTTTAATTCTCAAAACAGTATCCTTGAAATTATTAAGACATTTAAGCTGACAGATAGCATTTCATTATCAGCTTCAGCAGGCATTATTATAGTAT
Source organism: uncultured Clostridium sp. (assembly GCF_934754915.1). Lineage (GTDB taxonomy): Bacteria > Bacillota > Clostridia > Clostridiales > Clostridiaceae > Clostridium. The sequence continues at coordinate 18,045 of NZ_CAKVKB010000058.1, read as the reverse complement.
TACTTATTATACGATATTTAAGTAATATTCTATATGGAAGATTTTCATACTTAGCTTCAGCAAATGCAAGAGTAAATCTTAGAGAACTAATATATAAAAAACTTTTAAAACTTGGAGTATCTTATACAGAAGTTCAAAGCACATCAACAGTTGTACAGATGACAATTGAAGGTGTTGAAGCATTAGAAGTTTATTTTGGGAAATATCTTCCACAGTTCTTTTATGCAATGCTTGCACCGATAACACTTTTTATTTTTATCTCATTTATATCAATTAAATCAGCGTTGATATTCTTAATATGTGTTCCATTAATTCCTTTATCTATAATAGCAATAATGAAACTTGCAAAAAAGATATTGAGTGAGTACTGGGATAGCTATGCAGATCTTGGAGATACTTTCTTGGAAAATCTTCAGGGACTTACTACTTTGAAAGTATTTAATATTGATGATATAAGACATAAAAAAATGAATGAAGAAGCAGAAGGTTTTAGAAAAGTTACAATGAAGGTTTTAAGCATGCAGCTTAACTCTATAAATGTCATGGATTTAATTGCATTTGGAGGAGCAGCAGCTGGAACTATAACAGCTCTTATAGAATTTAAGAATGGAAATATACAGGCTGGATGGCTTCTTGTAATTATACTTCTTTCATCTGAATTTTTTATTCCTTTAAGACTTTTAGGATCATATTTCCACATTGCAATGAATGGTATGGCTGCATGTGAAAAAATATTCAAATTATTGGATTCAGAAGAAAAAAATAAAGAGATGAAAGAAATTTCTAAAGATGATTTTAAAGAACTTTCAGTGGATTTAAAAAATGTAAGTTTTAGCTACGATGGAGTTAGAAATGTTGTAAATAATGCACATATTCAAATTGAAAGTAATGGAATGACTGCAATTGTAGGGAAGAGTGGAAGTGGAAAAAGTACAATAGCATCACTTATTTTAAATACTAATTCTGTAACAGAGGGTCAGATTTCAATTAATGGTGTAGATATAGAAACAATAGGAATGGAAGATATCTATAGTATGATTTCATTAGTATCAACAAACAGCTACATATTTAATGGAACAATTTTAGATAATCTTTTAATGGGTAAAAGAGATGCATGCCAAAGAGAAATAAATGAAGCATTAAAAAAAGCAAGATTATACGATTTTGTAAAATCACTCAAAGATGGAGTTAATACAAATGTAGGCGAAAATGGAAGTGCATTATCTGGAGGTCAAAAGCAGAGACTTGCACTTGCAAGAGCTATACTTGGAAATAGAAAGATGATTATATTTGATGAAGCTACTTCCAATATAGATGTGGAAAGTGAAGAGCTTATATGGGAATCTATTTATGAACTTGCAAAGAGCAAAACTATTCTTGTAATATCTCACAGACTTGCAAATGTGGTAGATGCAGAAAAGATTTATGTCATGAAAAATGGTGAAATTGTAGAAAGTGGAAATCATGAGCAGCTTTATAAAGACCAGGGTGAATATTATTCAATGATAGAAGCACAAAGAGAACTTGAAAGTGCAAGGGAGGTATGTTAGATGAAACGAAGATCAGGATTTCAGATAATGAAGAGATTAATTGTTGAGTTAAAACCTCTTACACCTTTTATGTTCATAACAGTTATTATGGGGATTTTTGGGTTTCTTGCAGCAATTTCAATAGCAGCCTTTGGAGGAATTGCTCTTGGAGTTCTGATAGGAGAAATAACATCTATAACATTTAAAAATGCCATAGTCATGATGATTGTCTGTGCAGTTTTAAGAGGATTTTTAAGATATGCAGAGCAGCTTTCAGGACATTATATAGCATTTAAAATACTTGTTATATTGAGAGACAAAGTCTTTACAGCACTTAGAAGACTTGCTCCAGCAAAACTGGAAGGTAAGGAAAAGGGAAATCTGATTTCTTTAATAACATCAGATATAGAACTTTTGGAAGTGTTTTATGCACATACTATAGCACCAATATTAATAGCATTAATAACAAATACAATAATATCAATAGTTTTATTTATGATTAACCCTTGGTTTGGAGTGCTTGGTGCATTATTCTTTATAATTGTTGGCTTTGTAATACCTTATTTATCATCAAAATATGCTAAGGATGCAGGAGTAAAATATAGAGATAATTTTGGAAAAAGCAATTCATATATACTTGATTCGTTGAGAGGACTTAAGGAAATACTTTTATTTAATGAAGGAGAAAGAAGATTAGAAGAAATAAATGAGAATTCTAGAGAATTAAATAAAAGTCTTTCAAAAATAAAGAACCATGAAGGAATAATAAGAGCAGCGACTGATTTGACAATAATGTCAGCAATATTATCCTTTGTTATATTAGGATTTAAATTATTTGTTGATGGTAATTTATCCATGGCTGGATTGATGGTTGCTGTAATTATAATATCATCATCATTTGGACCTGTTGTAGCCTTAAGTAATCTTTCAAATAATCTCCTTCATACATTTGCATGTGCAGACAGAATTTTTGCACTTTTTGATGAAAAGCCATATGTTGAAGAGATAAAAGGAAATGAAAAAATAAAAGATAGCGCTATTGATTTTGAGAAAGTTGATTTTTCATATGAAGGAAGAGGGAAAAAGATACTTGAAGATGTTTCAGTGAAAATCAATAAGGGCGATAAAGTAGCATTAATAGGTGAAAGTGGAATAGGGAAGAGCACTTTCGTAAAACTGATTATGAGATTCTGGGATGTTGATTCTGGAAACATAAATATAGATGGCAGAAACATAAAAGAAATACCTACTGCATCTTTAAGAGAAAATCAGAATCTTGTCAGTCAGGAGACATATTTATTTAATGAATCTATAGAAGAGAATATTAAGATTGGAAAGCTTGATGCAACTAGAGAAGAAGTTATAGAAGCTGCCAAGAAGGCATCAATACATGAATTTATTGAAAAGCTTCCTAATGGATATGAAACAAAAGCTGGTGAGCTTGGAGGAATGCTTTCATCAGGTGAGAAACAGAGAATTGGTCTTGCAAGAGCATTTATAAAAGATAGTGATGTTCTTATACTAGATGAACCTACAAGCAATCTTGATATATTAAATGAAAGTGAAATATTAAAATCAGTTAAGGAAAACTGTGAAGATAAAACAATAATATTAATATCACATAGAAAATCAACAACAGCAATATGTAATAGAATTTTTAAGCTTGAAAATAAAAAAATAGTCAAGGCCTAGGGGCAATGTGATATATGTTAAATTAAGAGGATTAACAAAAGCATCCTCTTAATTTAAACTTGAATAATGATAATGATTTTCAAAAGCAAACTTGTAAAAACAATAATTGCTGTAAGAATATGTTTTAATAATAAGACTACATAATGATTAAAGAAATTTTGAAAAGATTTCATCTGTCATTGTCAATTGTTTATTGTCAACTGAAATAACACAGATTACTAAGAAATTTATTAAAGGAGAAAATTATGAAAAAACAGGGAAGAGTTGAACATGAAAAACAAGTCATAAAGTTAATGATAGATATATACTGTCAAAAGAAGCATGGCTCTAAGAATGGATGTTTATGTGAAGAATGCAATGAACTATTGGAATATGCACATTTAAGATTGTCACGTTGTAAATTTGGAGATGAAAAAACAACATGTGGAAAATGTAAGATACATTGTTATAAAAAGGACATGAGAGCAAAAATTAAAGATGTTATGAGATTTTCAGGACCAAGATTAGTACTATGCAGGCCAATAGAACTAATAAAACATTTAACTTATTAGAAATATAAGATTATTTAAATAACTGAAATTTTTGATGCAAGATATTTTATACATTCTGTTTATATACAAAATATATGTACAAGATTAAAACTGCATTTGAAATTTATTTAACACATGTAAAAATATTAAAGAAATCTTTGGAAAGATTTCATACTTAATTGAAAATTGGCCATTGTACATTGTCAATTGAAAATATTAAATGAGGTAATATTTATGAATAAAATAAAAAAATATCTATACCTGACAGCTGGAATAATATCATTAGCTTTAGGTTCAATTGGAGTTGTACTTCCAGTACTTCCGACAACGCCATTTTTGCTTTTAGCATCATATTGTTTTGTTAAAGGCTCAAACAGATTTGATAGATGGTTTAAGAGTACAAAATTATATAAAAAACATTTAGAGTCATTTGTGAATAATAGAGCAATGACATTAAAACAAAAATGGTCATTACTTTTATTTGCAGATTTTATGATGCTTTTTCCATTAATAATATTAGATAGTCTGTTAGTTAAGGGAATAATAGTAGTTGTCATAATATTTAAATACTATTATTTTTTCAATTTTATAGAGACCATAAAAGAAGAGAAAGAAATAGAGAATTAGGGAAAATCACATACAAGCTGTATATTAGGATATTTATTAATTATATATGTGTTGCAATATGAAAATTACATTTGAAATTTACCTGATACATGTAAAGATTTCATCATTATATTATAAATTGCAATACATTAATCGGAATATATAAAAAATGGGATACTATTTAGGAGGAAATATGAAAAATAAAATTATAGCTACTTTATTAGCCACGACAATAATCATGGGAACAATGCCGGTACAGGCTATTATAACAGATAAAACTAGAAAATCGATTACTTCATTATTAAATAGCAGAACTGTTAAATTGAAAGACGGAACATATACTATTCCAGTCAGTGCAAGAAAAGCTACGGATGAATCACAAGATTCAATGGCAAATAATAATTTAACCAAGACAGCAGATGTTTATGTGGAAAATGGAAAAATAAAAATTAAGCTTGAATTTACAGATGCTAAGATGATAAAAAACATTGGTGTTAAGGTAAATGATGTTGAGCCTGAAGATTGTAAAATAGAAAATGATAATAAGGGAACAATAGTATTAACATTTGGAATAGAAACATTTGATGATAAAATAAAACTTCCAATGAAAATTAATCCTACAGGGTTGTTTAGTATTTCAGCAGATACAATTATAAAAGTTGATAAAACTCAGCTGAAAGATGAAAATGGAGAAATTGTTGATTTAGATAAACTTCCAAGTGTACCTTCTCAGCCTGATAATGGAGATGGTGAAGGAAATCCAGGCAACGGTGAAACTGATAATGGTGGAGGAAGTAGTGAAAGCAAACCACAGCCTGGGACACCTGAAGGTGAAGGAAATAATGGCGGTTCAGAAGATGGAGACAATAATTCTGGAAATGGTGATGGTGAGAACAATGCTGATGGAGATAATAATAACGGAAATGATTCTGAGGGATTAAAAGAAGGAATAATTTATACTATAAAAAATCAAGCATTAGCAGAAGGAACTTCTACTCCATCTGCTGCAGCTGGATTTTTAAATGAAAAAAGTGAATTAGAATTAAAAGATGGAATTTATTATTTAACATTGAAATTTACATCTGGAAGTATGATGAAAAATCAAAAAGTATTTATAGATGGTACTGAAGTTCAGTATGAAACATTGGTAAATGATGAAGAGGGAAATTTCCATATTAAATTTCCTATAAAATCATTAAATAATAAAATCAAAATGTCTATGTTTATTATTCCAGTAAAAAATGATGTTGCATTTGATTTAAAATTAGATACAAAAAATATAACAGATCCAGATGGAAATAAAGTAAGTATAGGCTCTGGTTCAGGTACAGGGGATACAGGTAGCGGAGGAACAGGAAATGAAGTGAGTTTTCCGAATGCTCCTGAAGTTAACTTAAACGAAGACAAGAAATTTAAGGCGGAAGCCTTTGTAATAGGAAGTGATGGAAATGCAACTCCTATAATAGCTAACTATATGGAAGATAAATGTATTGTTCAAGTTGAAAAGAAAAAACTTTATGCTTATTTTACATTTGCAAATCCTGATATAATGAGTTATCGTGAACTTTCAATAAATGGAGAAAGAAAAAATTTTAGTTCTACTGTAAATTCTAATGGTACATTTACAGTAAGAGTAGAATTAAATTCCATAAATGATACTATGGAATTTACTAATCTATTGACAAGAAGTCTTAATGATGGATTTATAGTGAGGGTTAATGGCAACACTTTGGATGAATATAAAGAATCACAAAAAGATGATGATGATGACGATGATAAAAAGAATGAAAATGATTTAGAAGATGGGACATACACAATACAGAATAAAGTATTAAAGGAAAATTCCAATAGTGAATCTGTAGCAAGAGATTATCTTGATGATGAGAGTATAATAGAAGTTAAAAATGATAAGATATATGTTACCTTAAAATTTACAAAAGGTTCTTTAATGTCTGATATAGGTGTAAAAGTTAATGGTAAAAATGTAAGTAAGGTTGACGTAGTTAAAAATTCCGGGGATAAGTATCATATAAAATTTAAAATAGGTTCATTGAGTGATGAAATATTAATTTCATCTAAAATTAAAATAATGGGTGATATGAATGTAAAATTCAGAGTACTTCTAAGATCAAGTACGTTAGAAGAAGATGATGATGGAAATGGTGATGATGAAGACGGAGAAGGAGAAGGCAACGGAGCTGGTGGAAATGGTGAAACTGGAGAAGGTAATGGAAATGGAGAAGGAAACGAAGGTGGCAATTCTCAACCTGAAGGTGGGAACGACAATCTAAATAATGGTGGTTCTAATGGAAGCAGTCCATCACAAGAAGAAAGTGGACTTCAAAGTTATACAAAGACTACATATTCAATTAAAAACGAAATTGTCTGTGACAGTCAGATAGGATATCAGGCAGCAAGAGATGCAATAGGTCAATCTAGTACTTTAGAAGTTATAAATGATAAGACATATCTTACATTAAATCTTCACAATACGGATTTGATGAGCAGAATAAAGGTGCTTGTTTCAGGTAACGAAGTTAAATATAATACATTAAATAAGAATTCAGCAAATAATACTATGAGTATAAAATTTGAAGTTCCTAATGATAATCCAGATATCACTATAAAATCTTATATAAATATGATAAACAGGGAAATATCCTTTGGAGTGAAGCTTCTTCAAAATACAAAAACATTTGTAAAAACAGAAGAAGTTAATTCTAAACAGTTAGAAGAGATAACAGGAAGTTCAGGTGGTTCAGATAGTTCATGGACTGGTTCTGGTTCAGGAGATTTTTCTGGGGGATCAAGCAGTTTAGTGGGAATGGATTTTGGAGGTTCATCTGATTCAGGAAGTGCAGAACAAATTATGGATCAGCTTTCAGAAACAGCTATTGAAGCAAGTGAATACTTTAAAAGATATACTATAAATAATGAAATAGTAAGTGACAGCGCTATGGGAAGAACTATGGCGAGAAAATACTTAAATGAAACAAGTATATTAGAAGAGATTGATGGACAATTTTATATTACTGTTACATTTACAGGAACAAGTGCTATGGATAATTTCAGATTTACTGTTAATGGAGCTGAAACAAAGTATGAAGTAGTGTTTGAAGATGAAGCAAATGGAATAAAATCATTCAGATTTCCTATAAATTCAGTTAATGATGATATTCAGTCATTTATATTTATAAAACCTGTTAAAATGAATATAAACTTTGGAATCAAGCTTTTAGAAGATACTATGGTTTTAGTTGAAGAAGGTACTGTAGGAGATGATTTTGAATCAGAGGATATTTCAGTTCTGGATAATCTGATTGATAAAACTACTAGAAATTCTTCTACTGGAGAAATAAGTCCTATGAAAATTGCAGTTTCAACTTCTGCATTGACAATAATATTTAATCAGCTTATTTCTTTAGCATCATCTTATTTTAAGAGAAGAAGAAGTTATAAATTATTAAATAAAATAACAGAGTAATAAAAATAAGCTATATTTTAAGGGAAACTTTAGGATATAGCTTATTGAAGTATGTAGAATAGATGAAAAATCCTAGATAGTATAAAAGAAATCTTAGGAAGATTTCATCTTTTTAATATCAATTGTTTATTGTACATTGTCAATTGCAATATATGGAACAGATGAAAATAATGAATAAATATTATTAATTAAAATATATATTAATAACATTATTATGATATAATTAACTTAATTTGTATAAATGTAATGAGGATGTATTTTTTAGAATAAAGTTTGAAATTAATTATAAATGTATTCATTTAAATACATATCATGGAGGGAATTTATGATATATGATTTTAATGAGAATGTTTTAAAAATAAAAAAGGGAATGAAAAGTGACATAAAACGTACTTCTGGGAGATGTGCAGCAATACTTCTTTTGTTAGCGATTATAACATATTTTTTAGGAAATGTTATTATTAACATACTTGGTGTGAATGGAATAAAATCAGATGAAAATTCAAAAGAACTATATAATTTTTTTGTGGGATATCTTCCATGCATAATTGCAGATATAACGGCAATATGTGCTTGTATGATAGTATTTAAACAAAGCATAAAAATATATTTAGGAAAGCCTGAAAAATTATCACTACCATTTATGATATCAGGAGCATTATCTTCATTAGGAATAGGAATAATATCAAGTATAATATTTCTAATTTACTCTGGAATTATTAAATCTAAAGGAATTGAAATACCATCACCTGATTTCAGTATTCCACAAAGCAATATATTTTTTATATTATTCATTTCATATACATGTATTATTGCACCTATATTTGAAGAGATAATTTTTAGAGGATATATTTTAAATAACATGTGTAAGTATGGGAACATTATTGGAATAGTAATGACTTCAATATTTTTCTCTATGTTTCATTTTAATTTGGTTCAGTTTATAAATCCGGTACTTATGGGAATAGTGCTTTCATTTATAGCTTTAAGGAGTAAATCAATTATTCCTTCTATAGCAGTTCATATGTTTAATAATATGATAGCTATGGCTACAACAGTAGTTTCTTCAAATTGTTCAAATAATGTTGTTTTGATTTGGACCAGTATATATTATATAGGTGGAATTTCAGCATTGTTTTATTTTTTCCTTAAGTATGGTAAGGAATTTGTAAATATAGTAAAAGAAAAGCATAGTTTTCTTAGAATAAAAAAGAAGTTTTTTTATTCTGTCTTTAATATAGGAACAATAGCATATATTATATTTTATATATTTTTTGTTAGCATAACTATAATTTCTAAAAACATGTAAATATTATTTAAAAACATGCTTATTATATATGTTGCAAAATTAAAACTATATTTAAAAATATAAAAGAAATCTTGAAAAGAATTGATTCTTTATTGTCCATTGGAAATTGTAAGATATATTATAAAGAAAAGATTGAATTATACTAAAAATATATTATAATAAATATACATTAAATAGATTATACTTTGAAAGGGAAGTTATTAAAATATGAATCATGATTTTTTCAAGGAAATTGTAGACAATATTCCTACTCCAGTATGGGTAATTGACAATAAATTTAGAATGATATATATTAATGATTCTTATAAAAAGGTATATAAGAAAAACAATGAGGAGTTAATTGGAATTAAATTCACAGATGCAATAGATAAAAGTACATGTGATTTGATTTCAAAGGAATATGATTATTTATATGCAGAAAAAAAATCAATAATTATAAATGATATAGTAAATGGAAAAAAAATAAAAATAAAGCTGGTACCAATTACTGACGATTATGAACAGGTGACAGCCATTGGAGGAATATATTTATCAGAGGGATATGAAAGTTATTTAGAAGTAGCTGATAGACTAGAGAAAAAGTATAATTTATTAAAAAATAATTATAAACAGCTAAAAAGAGTAACATATGTAGATTCGTTGACTAAAACATTTAATAGAAATTATTATGAAAAGATAAGCAGAAAGATAGTTTCAAAAGAAAATCTGCCATTAGGTGTGATAATGGGAGATGCAAATGGATTAAAACTAGTAAATGACACATTTGGACATTCACAGGGAGATACTTTGTTAAAAGGCATTGCAGAAGTATTAAGAGAAATATGTGGGTCTAGCAATTATGTTTTTCGAATTGGTGGAGATGAGTTTGTTATTCTTGCACCAAATACTACTGATTATGAATGTGAAAATATAATAAAAGATATATTTGAAGAATGTAAGAAACATGATAATGATTTTATTAAATTAAGTATATCTTTAGGTTTTTCAATTATTGAGCAGGAAAATGTAGATATAAATAAAGCATTGAAAGAAGCAGAAGATAAAGTATATCTTCAAAAACTTCATCAGAAAAACAGTTTAAGCAGTTCTATATTAAATTCCATGAAGGCAAGTATGGAGGAAAAAAGTTATGAAACAAAGGAACACTCTGAACGCGTGGTAAAGTATTCTATAATAATAGGGAAATTAATATCACTGCCATTGTCTGTTATGGATGAACTTATTCTTGTGGCAAGTCTTCATGATATTGGAAAGATGAGTATTGATGAAGCTATACTTTTGAAAAGAGGAAATCTTACCAATGAAGAATTTGAAATTGTAAAGAGTCATACAGAGCGGGGATATAGAATAGTTAGAGCGTCAAATCAGCTTGATAGTGTAGCAAAAGGTGTATTAGCCCATCACGAAAGATGGGATGGAAAAGGATATCCTCTAAAATTGAAGGGAGAGGAAATACCTCTTGTAGCAAGAATTGTGAGTATAGCAGATTCATATGATGTTATGACTACGGATACTGTATATAAAAAGGCTATGAGCAAGGAAAAAGCAATTAAAGAATTGAAATACAATTCAGGAAAACAATTTGATCCTAAAATAGTTGAAGTATTTGTAAAATACTTAGAAAGTGGTTTAAAGCATTAAAAACAGATTAAAGTTTTTAATGCTTTATTTTTGTATATAAAACTAAAAAATGAAATATATCTTTATTATTACTATATATACATATTTATGAGGTTTTGTATGGATTTGACAAATAATAATAATAATAATACACTATATTTTAAGAAAAGGATGTAGATGTAAAAGAATTATCAATTATTATTGATAGCTAAAATTAATTTTTTGAAGTTGTGTGTAATCATTTAACTATTTATATAAAAAATGGAATATAATGCAGGGGGGAAAATATGAGTTTAATTGATACTATAGAAGAGAAATGTGTTGGGTGTAATAAATGCATAAGGAATTGCCCTGTTGAGGGAGCAAATATTTCCGTTATAAAAAATGGAAGACAGATAGTAGATGTTAATTCAGAAAGATGTATAGAATGTGGGAAATGTATAGAAGTTTGTGAACATAAAGCAAGAGCCTATCATGATGATATTGAAGCGTTTTTTACAGATATTAAAAATAAGAAAGATATTACCTTAATTGTAGCTCCAGCAATTAAAGTAAATATACCAAACTACAAGAAATTATTTGGATATTTAAAATCCTTAGGAATTAAATTAATTTATGATATAAGTTTTGGAGCAGATATAACTACATGGGGATATCTAGATTATATTAAAAATAATCCTGGAAAATCAGTAATTTCACAACCATGTCCTGTTGTAGTTAAATATATTGAAAAATATCAGGAATCTCTGATTAAATATTTAGCACCTATACATAGTCCAGCATTATGTACAGCAATATATTTGAAAAAATATAAGCATATTAAGGGAGATATAGCGATGTTGTCACCATGTATAGCCAAAACATTAGAAATTCATGATAAAAACACTGAAAATTATATTAAATACAATATTACATTTAAAAAGATACAAGAATATATTAAGTATAATAATATTGATATAAATAGATATGCTGAAACCGGATTTGATAACATTGATACGTTTTTGGGCGATATTTACAGTATTCCTGGGGGATTAAAGGAAAATATTCTTGCAAGAAGAAAGGATTTAACAATTCATCAAGTTGAAGGTCAGAAACAATTTATACAATATGTCAAAGATCTTGTTCAAAAAGATAAGAAAAATAAAAAAATGCCTGATATTTCTGATTTGTTAAATTGTGCTGATGGATGTAATTTAGGAACTGCAAACTGTAGTGATTATGGTAAATATGAAATACAGGATATATTTGAAGGTATAAAAAACAAAAAGCTTAAAGTTTCAGGAAGGTTTAATAAAAATAAAGCAAAAACTGTGGATAATATGTTTGATAAACAGCTTGATATCAATGATTTTATAAGAAAGTACACTAAACAGGATAGACCACATCTTAAAGTTCCAACAAGTGAAGAATATAATGAAGTGTATAATGACATGCTAAAAGAAAACGAAACAGAAAGAAATTTAAATTGTAGTGCCTGTGGATATATAAGCTGCGAGAAGATGGCTAAAATGATTTACAATAATATAAATTTTAAACAAAATTGTATTTATTACGTTAAAAAGAAAATAGAAAATGAATTTGAAGAAGTTTCTGATGAAAAAGAAAAAATTGAAGAATCAATGATTCATATTCAGAATCTAGTAAATGAAAAGGAAGATATGACTAAGAAACTTGAAAGCTTTGTTGAAGGACTAGTAAAAGATATTAGCGAAGTAAATAATGATAATGAAAAAACATCAATATCCATTAACAATATATCTAATGAACTAGTTGACATGACAGATACTTCAGATACATTGAGAAGTAATATTTCAAGCATGAATAAAAATGTTGAAAATTTTATTACATCGTCAAAAAATATAATTGCTATTTCTGAGCAGACTAATTTACTGTCATTAAATGCATCTATAGAAGCAGCACGTGCAGGTGAGCATGGCAGGGGATTTGCTGTTGTTGCAAATGAGGTTCAGAAGCTTGCAGAACAATCAAAAAATGTTGTTAAGGAAACTCAAAATGAAGAAGAGCAAATGATTAAGAGTATTTCTGAAGTTTTAAAATTATCAGAACTTTTAGGGGTGAAAGTTGAAAAAATAAATAATGATATTTCAGTAATATCTAAAGTAATAAGTGATATAAAAGCAAAAAGCAATGAAATTGTTGAAAACAGCAGTGAATTGATCGATATAAAATAAAACAGTCTGCTAATTTTAAAGGATGGGGTTAAAGTGAAAAGTTTAAAGGGAAAAATAATTTTGATGAATGTGATAATTTCTGTTATTGTTGCTGTCTTTATAGCAGGAGTATGTATTGTTAATTTAAATAATAATAATAAAACAATGATCTCTGAATATGAAGAATTGAGCAGAGGGGATTATGATAAGGAGATAAAGTATCAAGTAGAAAATGTAATATCATTACTTAATGGAATATATGATAAGCAGGTTAATGGAGAATTGACAGAAGAACAGGCTAAGGATGAGGCAAAGTATCTAATAAAATCATTAAGATATAATGAAACTGGATATTTTTGGATTGATGATGTTAATGCAACATTGATAGCACATCCTTTGCTTGAAGAAAGAGAAGGAGAAAATAGAATTGATGAAACTGATAAGAATGGAATAAAAATAATTCAAAATATTATCAGTGTAGCAACAAAAGAAGGTAGTGGATATACAGATTTCTACTATATAAAGCCAAATGAACAAGATGTATCTCCTAAAAGAGCATATTCACAATTATTTGAACCTTATGGATGGATTATAAGCACAGGTAATTATGTTGATGATATAGATAAAGATGTTGCAGAAAAAAGTCAGGTTTTAGGAAAGCATGTATTACAAGCTACAATGCTTATTATAGGAATGACAATTGTTTTAATATTAATAGCAATTGGAATTGCAATAAAGGTTTCATCAAGTTTAGTTGTACCATTGAAGAAAATATCAGGACTTGCGGAAAGAATTTCTAATTATGATTTATCTGAACCTATAGAAATAACAGATAAAACTGAATTTGGAATAACAGCTAAAGCTTTAAATAAAGCACAGGAAAATATAAAGAGTCTCATTGAAGAAATAGCAAATAATTCTACAACATTGACTGAATCAAGCAAACAGTTATCAAATTTGACTAATGCAGTTACTGAAAAAGTTTCAGAAATGACAAATAAAACTGAAGCCATTGTTAAAAATATGAATGAGTCAGATGAATCAGTAAATCAGATTAATGAATCTATGAAAGAAATTAATATAAGCGTTGAACAGCTTTCTATTAAATCAACTGATAGCAGTAATATTTCTTCTGACTTTAAAGAAAAATCTCTGGAATTAAAAAATAGAGGAAACAGAAGCCTTAACAGTACAAATAATATTTATAGTGAAAAAGAAGATAAGATATTGCAGGCTATAGAAGAAGGAAAAGTTGTAAATAAAATTTCGGAAATGGTAGAAGCAATAAGCGGTATTTCTGAGCAGACTAATTTATTGGCATTGAATGCCTCAATAGAAGCAGCAAGAGCTGGTGAATATGGAAAAGGATTTGTAGTAGTTGCTGAAGAAGTAAGAAAACTTGCAGAAGAATCATCTCAATCAGCTGTTGTGATAAGTTCAACAGTTGGAAAAGTTCAGGAGGCATTTGAAAATCTTTCAGATAATACTAATGAAGTTTTAGAATTTATGAATGGTGATATTGTAGGTCAGTTTAATGAATTTATTTCATCTGGTGAATATTATTATAAAAATGCAGAGAAAATAAGTTCAATTTCATCTGATATTGCAGCAATGTCAGAAGAACTTAATGCATCAATGGAAGAAATAAAGATTATGATAAACAAAATGGCTCACAATTCAAAGGAAACAAGTGAAAATTCACAGGGAATACTTAAGGGTATAATAGAAACAGAAACAAGTATGAATGAAGTTGCAGCTACAGCTGAATCACAAGCTGAATTAGCAGTAAAACTTAATAAATTAATTGAAGGATTCAAAATCTGATATTAATTTAATTTACAATGTATAATTAACAATTAAGGATGAAATCTTTACAAGATTTCTTTGAATTATATAATTTTATTATTATAACGTGCGTTAAGATGCAAATTTTGAATGTAATATATAAGGTTATGAAGTAAAAATAATCTCACATATATAATTAATATGAAAATATTATTATATATGTGAGATTTCTTAATAATATATCTAATTGACAATGTACAATTGATAATGAAGGATAAAATCTTTACAAGATTTCTTTAATTTATTAGAAAATAATATTCACAAAAACTTGCAGATAACTTAAAAAATATTGTTGAAAACAAAAATTTTCAGTAATATTTTAAAACTAAATATATCAATTACACAAACATATCTACAGTCTAATTCTGTGAAGCAGACTTTTTAAGTCTTACATATACGAATTAAATTTTAATCTTGCAACATGGATATAATAAGTTTTTTATATGTTTAGATTATCAGCATCTAGCATAAAGAATCTTTAATTTTCTTAAAGGCATAATCCATAGCACCCTCAAGATTAGCACTGTTCTTACCAGCCCCTTGAGCCATGAATGGACTTCCGCCACCTTTTCCATCGATAAGAGAAATGGCATCCTTTAAAACTTCATTTACTTTAACATCTTTTAATCCCTTAGTACACGCAAATATCATATTGGTTTTTTCTTCAGATTTAACAGCCATAAGAACAATTGTATTTGGATTTTCAACTAGTTTTGAAATAAGATTATTTACGTATTTTACATTTTCATTTTCAAAAATATTTTTTATAATTTTAAATTCACCAATACTTTCTGCGTTATCAATAAGTTCTTTTACTTGATAATTAGCAAGAGCTATATTTAAGGATTTATTTGTTTCATTGGCTTCTTTAAGACTGTTATTTAAATTTTTTATTCCATTAATTGCTTCATTTTCATTACAATTTAGATATTTGCAGATTGAATTTTGGAATTCATCTTTTTTAAATGAATCTTCAACTGCACGTTTTCCAGCAAGGAATTCTATTCTTGTTCCTTCTTTATGCTTTTCAAATTTTTTAATTTTTATAAGTCTTAAGTCAAGTGTACATGTTGGATGAAGTCCACAGCATGCATTGATATCAAAGTCATCACCAATTCTTACAATCCTTATTTCTTCATTAGTATTTGGAAGAGCTCTTCTTAAAGTTAATTTTTTTAATTCAGATTTAGATGGAACAAAAGATTCTACTTTTAAAGCATCTCCAATAACTTTATTCGCAAGTCTTTCAGCGGTTCTTACCTGTTCTTCAGTAAGTACACCATAAATATCAACAGTGCTTATGTCAGCACCAAGATGAATTGCAAATGTATTGGCATTGAATAGATTAAAGAAACATCCTGATAAAACATGCTGACCTAAGTGCTGGCACATACCATCTGTTCTTCTTTCAGCATCAATTGTACATTTTACATTATGTATTTTAATAGGTTTTTTTTCAACTATATGATAAACAATTTCATTTTCTTCATATACATCAATAACTTTATGTTCACCAATCATACCTGTATCACAATGCTGTCCACCTCCACCAGGGAAGAATGCTGTTTTGTCTAATGTTACACGAAATTTTCCATCTTGTTCTTGTATATCTACTATTTCAGCAGTAAATTCCTTTAAATAAGGATTGTCATAATATAATTTTTCCATAAATAAGGCCTCCTGAATATTTAATCATTACTATCAAATTACATGATAATTATAGCAGAAAATATTACAAAATAATAATGAATATGCATAAAAATGGATAATGTATTAAACATTACATAGCAGACTGCAAGGATAAATCAGATCATCTATACAGATAATAAAATCATATTAAAGTATGCAGGTGATAGTTGTGAAGTCGATATTTTATTTTAATTTTACATTTTTAGTTTATTCTTTTGCTGGCTGGATAATAGAAGAATTATATTCAAAGTATTCTACAGGAATATTTAAAAAGGAAGGCTTTTTAATGGAGCCATTAAAACCTATGTATGGGATAGCAATGACTATATTAATATTCTGCTATGAAATTTTAAATATCAATAAAGTGATGTTTATTCTATTATGTTTTTTAGTTCCAACACTTGTAGAATATATAACTGGATATATGTTAAAGCATATATTTTGCAAGTCTTATTGGGATTATTCTGATATGAAATATAATATTAATGGATATATAAGCTTTGTATTTTCTGTATACTGGTTTGTATTAAGTTATATTGGAGTAGTATATTTAAATCCTAGGATATTTACAATATATGCTGGCTACCACAGTATTATAAATTGTATTTTGATTGTTTTTGATATGATTTTTATTATAGATATAATCATTACATTGAAAAATATATTATGTAAAAAAGTGAAAAATAAAGAAAAAATGGAATAGTTTTAATTGTTTTATGGTATCATAAGAAAATATTTGATAAAATATAAAAGGTGGTAGATATTATGTATCAGTCATTGTTGATGTAGATGTTACTGTTGTTCAGAATACTAATCAAGGAATAGGTATAGATTTAGGCTTAAAAGATTTTGCAGTATGTTCTGATGGTAATACTTATAAAAATATAAATAAAACACAAAATATAAAGAAATTAGAGAAAAAATTAAAAAGAGAGCAAAGAAAACTCTCAAGAAAATATGAATTTTTAAAAAAGAAGGGAGGTACTGCTACTAAATCTAATATAAACAGACAGATACTTAAGGTACAAATACTTCATCATAGATTAGATAATACAAGAACTGATTATATTAATAAAACAATTTCTTCAATCATAAAGCGAAAACCAAGTTTTATAACTATTGAAGATTTAAATGTAAAAGGTATGATGAAA
This sequence comes from uncultured Clostridium sp., assembly GCF_934754915.1. GTDB lineage: Bacteria > Bacillota > Clostridia > Clostridiales > Clostridiaceae > Clostridium. Next base: position 419 of record NZ_CAKVKB010000058.1, on the reverse strand, counting down.
AATAAACATCTATCTAAAGCAGTTGCAAAGCAAAAATTCTATGAATTTAGAAATAAATTAACTAATAAATGTCATGCTTTAGGTATTGAATTAAGAATTGTAGATAGATTTTATCCTTCAAGTAAATTATGTAATTGCTGTGGTTCTATAAAGAAAGACTTAAAACTTAAAGATAGAATTTACAAATGTGATTGTGGGTATATTGAAGATAGAGATTACAACGCAAGTCTTAATTTAAGAGATGCAGAAACTTACAAGATTGCATAATCAAGCAAATGTAAGTATGTACCGATGGCTAGTCGGGAATTTACGACTGTGGAGTATCATATCAAATGCAAGTAGCTTTAATAGCAAAAGCAGATACATTGAAACAGTAATATTCTTAAAATGTTTATATTTGATTACATTTTAAGTAGCAG
>NZ_CAKVKB010000057.1 GCF_934754915.1 uncultured Clostridium sp. | reverse complement strand
GAATAGGAATTAACATATAAATGTATTCTTTAATTTATAAAATATATTTTATAGTTGAGAAAATTAAATAAATGTCATATGTCATTGGAGGAAATAATTTTTAGATAAGCCTATAACTATAAAATTTCCTGACTGGGAGGGAATTGTAATTAACTAGATATAATCTTGAATTTGAGAAATTTTTATAAATAAAAGGAAATAATAATTTATATTAATGAACTGATTTAAATGACATAGATTATTATTTCCTTTTATATTTAGCTTTTCAAATGAACTTTATACTTAAATTTATCTGCTCGTGCAATACTTACAGTATATTCAACTATAATATTATTTTCATAAGAAATTCGTTCTATTTTTAGTCCTGGATTTCCTTGAGGAACATTTAAATATATGCTTTCAATCTTGTTTATAAGTATACTTTCAAGAATTTCATCAGCAGAGGAAATTTTTATATTAAATTTATTTTCTAATACATTGTACATGGAATTTTCTGTTAATAGTTCTCTTGTTAATCCTTCAAATTTATCATAAGGAAGATAAGTTATTTCATACATGTGAGGTATATCATCTGCAAGTCTTAATCTAATAATTTTAAAAACAAGAGAGTTTATTTTTAAATTTAGTTTGTTAATAATCTTATGATCTGGCTCAATTATTTCAAAAGCCAATAATTTAGAGCTTGGAATTTTATCAAGTTTTTTCATTTGGTCAGTAAATGAAGATACATTTGTTAAATCAAGTGCAGCTATTTTAGGAGAAACAAAATTGCCCTTTCCTTGAACCTTATAAATATATTTTCTTTTTTCTAATTCATCTAATGCCTGTCTTACAGTAGTTCTGCTTACATCATATCTTAGACATATATCTCGTTCTGAATCAAGCTTGTCATCTTCCTGCATAGAGTGTTCTATTTTGTGAATGAGTATATTCATCAGTTGTATATATAGTGGCGTTTTCGAATCTTTATCTATTTTATTGTCCATTACAAAATACACCTCTCTCAAATTAATCTAATTAATTATAGTATTATTTAGCACTAAAAATCAATTTACCATGTATTTATTTTGTAAGAATTAAATACATGTGTTTTGAAATGTTTAATTTTTATATAAAGTTGTAATTACCAGTTTTGCATAAGAATTTTTATAATATAATAATAAATAAATAATTATAAAAAAGCAATAACTCAGTGATATTAGTAGGTTTTAGCGATAACCTATAATAAAATATATAAATATACTTGAAATAATATTGGTATGCAGATATAATAATATTAAAGAAGTGGTAATTACCAGTTTGGCAAGATGAATTAATATTATTAATAAATTAAGGAGGATAAAATATGATTATTAAAAATTGCAGAATTATTTATCTAGATAAGATAGAAGAAGGCAGTGTATTAATTGAAAATGGGAAGATAAGAGAAATAAATCCTAAAGATTATCAAGGTGAAGAAATTGTAGATGCAAATGGATTATATTTATCACCTGGTTTTATAGATATTCATATTCATGGAGCAGGAAATTGTGATACTATGGATGGCACTGTAGAATCCATAAATACTATTTCAAAAGCAATAGTAAAACATGGAACAACATCATTTGTACCAACTACAATGACTCAGTCTGTTGAAGATATTAGAAAAGCATTAGATGCAATAAAACAATGCATTATTACAGGAACTAAAGGAGCAGGTGTTTTAGGAGTACATTTAGAAGGCCCATTTGTAAGTAAAGAAGCATTAGGAGCTCAAAATGAGAAATATCTTTTAAATCCAAGTGTTTCTAAATATAAAGAAATTGTTGAAGGATATGAAGATGAAATTATTAGTATAACAATTGCACCAGAAGTTTATGGAGCTGAAGAATTGGTTAGATACATAGCAAAAACGGGTGTAATCTGTTCAACAGGACATACAAGGGCTACTTATGAGGAAACTATTGATCATATAGAATGGGGAGTATCACATGCAACTCATTTATATAATGCAATGACTCCATTTAATCATAGAGAAACTGGTGTTATAGGAGCAGTATTTACTAGTGATATAACAGCAGAAGTTATATGTGATGGTATTCATGTTTCATATCCAGCATTACAAATTGCATATAAGCAAAAAGGTGTTGATAAATTAATTTTGATTACTGATGCAATGATGGCATGTTGCATGGAAGATGGAATGTATACCCTTGGAGGACAGGATGTTATAGTGAAAGATTGTGCAGCAAGACTAAAAAATGGAGCTTTAGCTGGTTCTGTTCTGACATTGGATAAAGCAGTACGAAATATATATAAGGAACTAAATATTCCATTGTTTAATGCAGTCAGAATGGCATCTTATAATCCAGCAGTACATTGTAAAGTTGATAATCATAAAGGAATGATAAAAGAAGGATATGATGCAGATTTAATATTATTTGATGATGATATAAATATAAAAAAGGTATTTATATCAGGAGAAGAATTAACAAATTAAATTTGATTATTATAGAGAATAGTGAGATCTCAGAATTGAAAAAATAAAAAATGGACTAAATAATTAAGGGAGGAATTATTATGAAAATATTAGTTGTAGAAAATTATGAAAAGATGAGTGGGGTAGCTGCAAATATTATAAAAGAGACAATGGAAAGAAAGCAAAATGCAGTTTTAGGATTGGCTACTGGAAGCACTCCTATAGGAATGTATAAAGAACTTATAAAAATGAATAATAATGGTGAAATAGATTTTTCAAAAGTTTCAACTGTGAATTTAGATGAATATGTGGGCTTGACTGGAGAAAATGATCAAAGTTATAGATATTTTATGGATAATAATTTATTTAATCATATAAATATTAATAAAGATAAAACTTTTGTTCCAAATGGAATGGAAGATGATTATGAAAAAGAATGTAAAGAGTATGACAAAAAAATAGAGGAGCTTGGAGGAATTGATATTCAAGTTCTTGGAATAGGGGCAAATGGACATATCGGATTTAATGAACCTAATGATGTTTTGGTTTATGGAACACATAAAGTAAAATTAGCAGAAAGTACTATAAATGCAAATTCTAGATTTTTTAATTCTATAGAAGAAGTGCCAAAGTATGCAATTACAATGGGTGTGGGAATGATAATGCATGCAAAAAAGATAATTTTGATGGTTAAAGGAAAAGATAAAGCTAAAGCTGTTAAACAATTGATTGATGGAGAAATAACAACTCAAAATCCATCAACAATGTTACAATTACATCAAGATGTAACTGTAATTGTAGAAAAAGAAGTTTATGATTTGATTTAAAAAAATAAATATTGTAAATAATTCATGTGAGTATTATCATAATATATATGGAAAGATTTATATATTTGCACTAAAAGTATAATTAAAATATAATCAAGCAGAAGAGATATAGAGTGCTAATAATTTTAGAGGAAGTGGTTAAATCTTGATGATTAATACTCACAAAATTATGGGTGAGAATATTTTAAAGTATGCAAATAGTAAAAGCGTTTATTTGATTAATAAGAACCGATTTATTTGGGGAAACATAAAACCTGATTGTACACCTAAATATAAAATGAAGAAACATTATTATGCTGAAAGTATTGACATGATAATTGAAAAAATAGTGAATTTATCTTCTCTTACATTAGAAGAAGTGTATTATGATGTGAAGCTGGGAAAATTTTCAGAGGAACTTGGAGTAGTATGCCATTTTTTATGTGATTTTTTCTGTGCACCACATTATTATAGATGGGAATTTAAAAGTACTAATGCAGTAAAACAGCATATGATGTATGAACAAAAATTGGCTAAATTTTGTAAGAATTATAAACCTGCAAAGATTATAAATACAAATGTAACTAAGAAAAATGTTAAAGAATTTATTGAAGAACTGCAGAATCAATATAATGGAACGATAAGTTATTATAATGATTTGGTATTTTCATATTATGTATGTGATAGTATCATAAATATGATTCTTAATAATGTATTTAAAAATAAAGCACTATCAAATAAAAATGTAGTTTTGTATAAAAATAAGAATATAGTATAGATTGAAATTAAAAATGGCTGTTTTAAAATTTATTTTGCTTTTTGAAGCATATGATTTTAAAATAGTCTTTTTATATATAAAATGGAAATTTGAATTTTATGTATACATAATTTTTAAAGACATTAGTAATCATATAAATATATTAAGTTAAATTGTTTAGAAAATTATAATATTTAACACAACAAATAGGAAACTTTGTTAAAAATAAAGCAAGGTTTTTTAAGAAAATATTTTAATGTTGATGTGCAATAAAAATTTTATTAGGATATTTTTGTTTATAAAATTACAATTTTTAAGTTTCATATGAAGTATATAAGTATGGCATTATTATTAAACATGGAGTATAATATGATGGTATATATTTTATAGTTAGTAAAGATATAAAAATCTCAATAAAAGATTTTTATGATATGTTATATGAAATACTATAATATACAAAATTTTAGACTTGTGTTTATTTTAGGATAATTAAGTATAAATTGTAAGATGGATTGTTAAAAATTATACTAAATAAGGAGAAAATAGGATGGAGAAGAATAAAAATATATCTATGGCAGTTATTAAAAGATTGCCAAAGTATTACCGATATCTCGGCGAACTTAAAAGAAATGAAGTAGATAGAATTTCTTCAAAAGAATTGGGAGAAAAAATCGGATTTACTGCATCTCAAATTAGACAAGATTTAAATTGCTTTGGAGATTTTGGACAGCAAGGATATGGATATAATGTAACAGAATTATATAATCAAATAAAATCTATTTTAGGATTAGATAGAGGATATCAAGCAGCATTAGTTGGTGCAGGAAATATAGGTCAGGCAGTATCTAATTATTCAAGATTTGAAGATCTTGGATTTAAAATCAAAGTGATATTTGATGCTAATCCTAAATTAATAGGAATGAAAATAAGAGATGTAGAAATTCAAGATATAGATGAAATGAGAACAATAGTAGAAAATGAAGGAATAGATATTGGTATAATCTGTGTTCCAAGAAAAAATGCTCAAAATGTAGCTGATGAACTGATTAAAGGCGGAGTAAGAGCAATATGGAATTTTGCACCTGTGGATTTAGTGGTGCCGGATCAAGTAAAAGTAGAGAATGTTCATTTAAGTGAAAGTTTAATGACCTTGATTTATTTATTGAATGAACAAGATAATTAAAATAAAAAAGCATTTGAAGGAGATATAAATACTTCAAATGCTTTTTTGTTTTATGATTTATTTAATGAATAAGATATACACATATACTTAGAAGATTAAAATTATATTTCGAATTCATCTGATATATAAAAATATCAAAGAAATTTTAAAAAGATTTGATACTTTATTTTAAATCATTAATTTCAATCTCCAATATATAATTTTAAATATTGGAAGCTGAAATTAATTTTATTAAGAACTTTAATAAATACTTTGAATAAAAAACCTATATATAATAAATATATACCCATTATGAAATATAAAGAATCTATAAAAAAAATGCTCATAAATGGTAATATTTTATTGCAAAAAAATTAACAAAGTATTATAATTTGATTATGGAGCGTGGCTCCAATTATTTTGTCTGTATTTGTTAATATTATAACAAAATGTTGAATTTAATATTATTCAAAATGGTTAGAAGATTAAAAATTAATATAATTCGAAGGGGGATCCTAGTATGGAATTAGAAAATGTGATTCTTGAAAAAGAAGGACATTTAGCGATTGTTACAATTAATAGACCTAAAGCTTTAAATGCTTTAAATTCTGCCACTTTAAAAGATTTAGATACAGTATTAGAAGATTTAGAAAATGATAATAATGTTTATGCTGTTATCTTAACTGGAGCTGGAGAAAAGTCTTTTGTAGCTGGTGCTGATATAGCTGAAATGAAAGATTTAAATGAAGCTCAAGGAAAAGAATTCGGAGAACTTGGAAATAAAGTATTTTTAAGATTAGAAAATTTAAATAAGCCTGTTATTGCAGCAGTACAAGGATTTGCTCTTGGAGGCGGATGCGAAATATCTATGGCATGTGACATAAGAATAGCATCTGATAAAGCATTATTTGGACAACCTGAAGTTGGTTTAGGAATTACACCAGGATTTGGTGGTACTCAAAGATTAGCTAGAATAGTTGGTTTAGGTAAAGCTAAAGAAATGATATATACAGCTCAAAACATTAAAGCTGATGAAGCTTACAGAATTGGCTTAGTTAATAAAGTAGTTCCATTAGAAGAACTTATGAATGAAGCTAAGAAAATAGCATCAAAAATTATAGCTAATGCACCAGTTGCAGTTAGATTATGTAAAGATGCAATCAATAGAGGAATGCAAGTTTCTATAGACAAGGCAGTTATGATAGAAGCTGAAAATTTTGGTAAGTGCTTTGCAACTGAAGACCAGACAGAAGGAATGTCTGCTTTCTTAGAAAGAAGAAAAGAAAAGAACTTCCAAAATAAATAATTTATAAAATAGGTACAAATCCATTACAGATTTATATATATGTTATCAATGTAATTAACAAGGAGGGTAATTTTAATGAATTTCCAATTAACTAGAGAACAAGAATTAGTACAACAAATGGTTAGAGAATTCGCAGTAAATGAAGTTAAACCAATTGCTGCAGAAATCGATGAAACTGAAAGATTCCCAATGGAAAATGTTAAAAAAATGGCTAAGTTAGGTATGATGGGTATTCCATTCTCTAAAGAAGTCGGTGGAGCAGGCGGAGATGTTCTTTCTTACATAATCGCAGTAGAAGAATTATCAAAAGTTTGTGGTACTACAGGAGTTATACTTTCAGCTCATACTTCTTTATGTGCATCAGTAATTGATGAAAATGGTACTCCAGATCAAAAAGCTAAATATTTACCAGACTTATGCTCAGGTAAAAAAATAGGTGCTTTCGGTTTAACTGAACCAAATGCTGGTACAGATGCAGCAGGACAACAAACTACTGCAGTTTTAGATGGAGATCATTATGTATTAAATGGATCAAAAATATTCATAACAAATGGTGGAGTTGCTGAAACTTTCATTATTTTTGCTATGACTGATAAGAGTCAAGGAACTAGAGGAATTTCTGCATTTATCGTAGAAAAAGATTTCCCTGGATTCTCAATTGGAAAAGTTGAAAACAAGATGGGTATTAGAGCATCTTCTACAACAGAATTAATCATGGAAGATTGTATCGTACCAAAAGAAAACTTAATTGGTAAAGAAGGAAAAGGATTCAAGATAGCTATGCATACTCTTGATGGTGGTAGAATTGGTATCGCTGCTCAAGCTTTAGGTATTGCTGAAGGTGCTTTTGAAGAAGCAGTCGCTTACATGAAAGAAAGAAAACAATTTAAGAGACCACTTGCTGCATTCCAAGGTTTACAATGGTATATTGCAGAAATGGATGTTAAGATTCAAGCTGCTAAGCATTTAGTATATAAAGCTGCAATGAACAAACAATTAGGTCTTCCTTATACTATTGATGCTGCAAGAGCTAAATTATTTGCTGCTGAAACTGCTATGGAAGTTACAACTAAGGCAGTTCAAATATTCGGAGGATATGGATTCACTAAGGAATATCCAATGGAAAGAATGATGAGAGATGCTAAGATAACTGAAATATACGAAGGAACTTCAGAAGTTCAAAAGATGGTTATTTCAGGAAACATTTTAAAGTAGGAGGCAATTAGATAATGAATATAGTAGTTTGTTTAAAACAAGTTCCAGATACAACAGCTGTAAAAATAGATCCAAAAACTGGTACATTAATAAGAGATGGTGTTCCAGCAATAATCAACCCAGAAGACAAACATGCTTTAGAAGGAGCTATTCAACTTAAAGAACAAGTTGGTGGAAAAGTTACTGTAGTAAGCATGGGTATCCCAAATGCTAAAGCAGCACTTAGAGAAGCTTTATGTATGGGTGCAGATGAAGCTATACTTTTAACTGATAGAGCACTTGGAGGAGCTGATACTTTAGCAACTTCAAAAGCATTAGCAGGTCTTATAAAGACTTTAGATTATGATTTAATATTTGCAGGAAGACAAGCAATCGATGGAGATACTGCTCAAGTTGGTCCAGAAATTGCTGAACATTTAAACATTCCTCAAGTAACATATGTTCAAGGTGTTGAAGTTAATGGTGATACATTAAAAGTTAACAGAGCATTAGAAGATGGACATCAAATAGTTGAAGTTAAGACTCCATGTCTTTTAACTGCAATTGAAGAATTAAATGAAGCAAGATATATGAATGTTGCAAGAATATTCTCTACTTCAGATGATGAAATAAAGATTATGACTGCTGCTGACATAGATGTACCTGTAGAAGAATTAGGTCTTAAGGGATCTCCTACAAAGGTTAAGAAGTCTATGACTAAAGAAGTTAAAGGTGCTGGAGAAGTTGTTAAGGAAGCACCAAAGGAAGCAGTTGCTTACGTTTTAGGAAAATTAAAAGAGAAACATTACATCTAATCACAAGGGAGGATAATTTATTATGAATATAGCAGATTATAAAGGCGTTTGGGTCTTCGCTGAACAAAGAGAAGGCGAATTACAAAAAGTATCTTTAGAACTACTTGGAGAAGGTAGAAGACAAGCTGATAAATTAGGAGTTGAATTAACAGCTGTATTATTAGGAAACAATGTTGCAGGTTTAGCTGATACTTTAGCAAAGCACGGAGCAGATAAAGTATTAGTTGCTGAAGATAAAAACTTAGAACATTATACTACAGATGCTTATACAAAAGTTATCTGTGACTTAGTAAATGAAAGAAAACCAGGAATCTTATTTGTTGGTGCTACATTTATAGGAAGAGATTTAGGACCAAGAATAGCTGCAAGATTAAGCACAGGACTTACAGCTGACTGTACTTCAATTGATGTTGAAGTTGAAAGTGGAGCATTATTAGCTACAAGACCAGCATTTGGTGGTAACTTAATGGCTACAATTGCATGTCCAAATCATAGACCTCAAATGGCTACTGTAAGACCAGGAGTATTTGAAAAAGTAGATTCTGATGCAAGCAAATGTACAATTGAAAAAGTTTCAGTAAACTTAGCTGACAGCGATATAAGAACTAAAGTTGTTGAAACTGTTAAGACTATGAAAGATATAATAGATATATCTGAAGCTAAGATAATAGTTTCTGGTGGTAGAGGAGTAGGTTCTAAAGAAAACTTCGCTTTACTAGAAGAATTAGCTAAAGTATTAGGTGGAGTTGTTGCTGGATCAAGAGCAGCAGTAGAAAAAGGATGGATAGAAAATGCTTACCAAGTTGGACAAACTGGTAAAACTGTTAAACCATCAATCTATATAGCTTGTGGTATTTCAGGAGCTATCCAACACGTTGCTGGTATGCAAGATTCTGATATGATTATTGCTATCAATAAAGATGAAACAGCACCAATATTCCAAGTTGCTGATTACGGAATAGTTGGAGATGTTAAGAAGGTATTACCTGAATTAATCGCTCAAGCTAAAGAATTAGTTGAAGCATAATAATTATATATAGAAAATAGTAGTGGATTTTTAGAACGGATTTTAATTAGTTTTTAATTTGAATAGCATAAAGAGTTATGCCTGATATTGATTTAATCAAAACATCGGGCATAGCAATTATGGAACACAATTTGATATTTTAGGAGGAATTTATCCATGAAAAAGGTATTTGTACTTGGTGCAGGAACTATGGGTGCTGGTATTGTACAAGCATTTGCTGCTAAAGGTTGCGAAGTAATCGTAAGAGATATAAAAGACGAATTTGTTGAAAGAGGAATAGCTACAATAACTAAATCTTTAACTAAATTAGTATCTAAAGAAAAGATAACTGAAGCAGATAAAGAAGCTATACTTTCAAGAATTTCAGGAACAACTGATATGAAATTAGCTGCAGATTGTGACTTAGTAGTTGAAGCTGCTGTTGAAAATATGAAAATCAAAAAAGAAATATTTGCTGAATTAGATGGAATCTGTAAGCCAGAAACTATCTTAGCTTCAAATACATCTTCATTATCAATAACTGAAGTTGCATCTGCAACTAAGAGAGCTGATAAAGTTATAGGAATGCATTTCTTTAACCCAGCTCCAGTTATGAAATTAGTTGAAGTTATCAGAGGAGCTGCAACTTCTCAAGAAACTTTTGATGCTGTTAAAGCAATATCAGAAGAAATTGGTAAGACTCCAGTAGAAGTTGCTGAAGCACCAGGATTTGTTGTAAACAGAATCTTAATTCCAATGATTAATGAAGCTACTTTCATTTTACAAGAAGGTGTTGCAAAGGTTGAAGATATCGATGCAGCTATGAAACTTGGAGCTAACCACCCAATGGGACCTTTAGCTTTAGGTGACCTTATAGGATTAGATGTATGTTTAGCTATCATGGATGTTTTATATAATGAAACAGGAGACAGCAAATATAGAGCTAGCAGCCTTTTAAGAAAGTATGTTAGAGCTGGATGGTTAGGTAGAAAGTCTGGAAAAGGATTCTATGATTACTCTAAATAATATTTATAGACAATAATATCCAAATTTAATTAATGACTGTTGTATTGAAGATTTTAATTAGGATATTTAGTATTATTTCTTAGAGATAAAATACTAAATGTTATATGATTTAATCTTTGTGCAACAGTCTTTTTATTTTACATACATATTTATGTTAGAATTTTTTTATGAAGAAGCTGATAAGCGGAATAATTTTTGCAATATAAGAAAATTTGAATTTTATAAATGCTTATATCTAAGTTATTATTCATTTTTAAATATTTTTTGTAAGATTTTGAAACCCTAAATAGAGTCATTAATGTTAATTAATAATTATGTATAGTGTTAATTATTATAGTTATGATAATATTTGATATATAGTGAGAATAATATATATGTATTAAATTTAGAATACCAATTATAATAAAATTATTAATTATGTATTAATATATATATGTTGCAATTGACAATAAAGGATGAAATTTTTGCATTTATCAGATAAACTTTAAATGTGATTTTGCAACATATATTTATAAAAATGATTAAATATAAGGATAGAGAAAATGAAAAGGAGTATGGAGTATATGGATTACCAAAGAATAACAGTTTATGATGAATATATTGTCATAGAGGGTGTTAAAAATTTTAAATTAAAACAGACTTTTGAATGTGGTCAATGTTTTAGATTTGAAAAAATAAGTGATAATAATTATATAATTGTAGCGTTTGAAAGAGTAATCGAGCTTAAGGAAGATGGAAATAATATTAAAATATACAATTCAAATGAAGAAGATGTAAAGAATATATGGATTGATTATTTTAATTTAAAAGAAGATTATTCAATGATTAAAAATGAATTGTCACATGATGATTTATTGAAAAAATGTGTTGAATTTGGACCTGGCATAAGGATTTTAAATCAGGATTCGTTTGAAATGTTAATAAGCTTCATTATTTCAGCAAGGAATAGCATACCATCAATAATGAAAACAATAAATAAAATATCTGCTAAATGGGGGAAGGAAATTGAATATAAAGGGAAAATTTATTATACATTTCCTACAGTAGATGAAATAAAATATGCTTCATTAGAAGAAATTCAAGAAACAGGTGCATCATTTAGAAGTAAGTATATTATAGATACAATTTCTAACGTTTATAAGAGCTGTGAAGCTAAAAGAAAAGGCAGTCTTGAAGAAATAGAAGAATTTAAGAAATATGATTTGGAATATATAAAAAATCTTAATGATGATGAATGTCATATAGCTTTGCAGGAATTTAAGGGAGTCGGATCAAAAGTGGCAGATTGTATCATGTTGTTTTCAATGAAAAAATATTCTGCATTTCCAGTTGATGTATGGGTTAAAAGGGCGATGATCTATTTTTATGGTGCTGAAGATGCTTCATTGAATAAAATAAGAATATTTGCAAGAAATAAGTTTAAAAAACTTTCAGGTTTTGCACAACAATATCTGTTCTATTATGCAAGAGAAAATAAGATAAAAATAGATTAAAAGTGTGAAAAAAGCCATGATAATAATGAAAAGTCATGGCTTTTTTAAGATAAATATATATTAATAGAATCTAACAGCTTTTTCTAACTCTGCGGGATTTTTTTATTGGTACATTAGAATTAGCAGGAACATTTTTAATAAATTTTAAATATTTTTTTATTTTTAGATCATTTTTTATACGGTCTAAAGAATTAAAACGAGATGCTAATTCTCTATTAGTGAATAATGCATGAATTGCAGAATGACAAGTTTGACATAGCTGTATTACATCGGTATCTAATTTTTTTCCACCTTTTTCTAAGGGGATTAAATGATGTTTTGTAACAAATGAAACATTTCTTTTACATAATTCACATGTATAATATTGCTCCATTAAATCCTCCTCACATATATTTTCCAATTAACAATATATAACTGATAATTTAAAATTATTTATAAAATCTTTGTAAGATTTCTTTAATTATTATGTAGTTTTATTGTTGTGATGTATATATATAAATAAACTTTTATAAAATAATTATAGCATAATTATTTTATAAAACAAAAAGAATAGAGGATAATTGGCATATAAATTTACAAAATATGGTATAATTATAAAGCTATGAATTGTGTTAGAGGTGATTGAATGTTTCAATTTGAAGATGAACTGTTTAGATTAAAACATGAAGTTTTGACTAGGGTAGCTATTCTTGCAAAACAGAATAATCTAACAAAAGAAGCAATGAAAAACATTCCGTATGAAATGATAAAAGGGGATAAGCCTAAATATAGAGACAATGTTCAAAGAGAAAGAGAGATATTATTAGAAAGGATTAAACTTGCATGTGGATATATTCCTAACAGAAAAAATAATGAAGATTTAGTTGATATATCTGAAGAAAAACAGATTCTATATACAATAAAAGCTGCATGTGATAGATGTCCCATTAAAAGATTTGAAGTTACAGATGCATGTAGAAATTGCATTGCACATAGATGTAAAAGTGTATGTAATTTTGGTGCAATAAGTTATATAAATGGTAGAGCACATATTGATTCAACAAAATGCAGAGAATGTGGAATGTGTAAAAAAGCATGTCCATATGATGCCATTGCAGAGGATATGAGGCCATGTAAAAAGACATGTCCTACAGGAGCAATACAATTTAATAAAGATGATTTATCATGTGAAATAAATGAAAATAAATGTATAAATTGTGGATCATGCATGGCAGCTTGTCCTTTTGGAGCTATTGAGGATAAAAGTTGTATAGTTAAAGTTGTGAATGAACTTATGTCTGATGGTAATGTGTATGCAATAACAGCGCCAGCAATAGGTGGGCAATTCAATATAGATGTAAAATATGGACAAATTAAAGATGCGATATTAAATTTGGGATTTAAAGACATGATTGAAGTAGCATGTGGTGCTGATGCTGTTGTAATACATGAAGTTAATGAATTTATTAACCGTTTAAATAATGGCGAATTATATATGACTAATTCATGTTGTCCTGCATTTTTAAGTTATATTGAAAAAATGTTTCCGAGCCAGAAAGGAAGAATATCAAAAACTGTATCTCCCATGGTAGCAACAGGAAGGTATATAAAGCTTAAAGACCAAAATGCAAAAGTGGTATTTATAGGTCCATGTACAGCTAAGAAAAATGAGATTATGTTAGAATCTGTTAAGGATTCTGTAGACTATGTAATAACATTTGAAGAATTATTTGCATTATTGGATGCATTTGAAATAGATATTGATAAGTGTAATGATATTGAGGTTAATGATGCATCTATATTAGGAAGAGGATTTGCAGCTGAAGGTGGAATTATTAATGCAATTGAAGGATATATTAAAGAAATGGGGCTGGAAATTGAATTTAACCCTATAAAATCATCTGGAGGAATAGAAATAAAAAAAACTATGACAATGGCTAAATCAAATAAATTAAATGGAAATTTTATTGAGGGAATGATGTGTGAAGGAGGATGCATAAATGGTCCATCTAAATTAATTTCTATTAAAAAAGGAAAATATAGGCTGAATAAAATAAATAAGCAAGGGAAAATAGAAAATATTTCATCTAATGAAAAATTAAAAGAGTTTGATAATGTAAATTTGAAAAAATAATAATGTATATTTCAAATTTTTTATTATATAAACAAATTACTTTCAGTAATAATCAATATGTTTTTGATTGTTAAAAAATTTATGTTTTAGCGTTGAAATGATATTAAATTAAAATTTTTAGAAAATGAAAGAAAGCGTGAGCATATAGAACATAATTTAAAATAAACAGTAATATTTAACTTAAAACAGGATATAATATTAGAAGTAATGTTTGAATTATATGGATATAAAGGATATTATAATTATATTAGCACTCGATAGTGATGAGTGCTAATAATGGAAATAAAAATAATTATAATAATCATAGATATTTTTAAGGAGGGTTTTTCATGAACATTAAACCACTTGGTGAAAGAGTAGTAATTAAAAAATTAGAGGCAGAAGAAAAGACTAAAAGTGGAATAGTCTTAACAGGAAGTGCTAAGGAAAGACCACAAGAAGCAGAAGTAGTTGCAGTAGGACCTGGAGCTTTAGTTGATGGAAAGAGAGTTGCCATGGAAGTTAAAGTTGGCGACAAAGTTCTATATTCTAAGTATGCTGGAACAGAAGTTAAGGTTTCTGGAGAAGAATATACTATATTAAAACAAGAAGATATATTAGCAATAGTTGAATAGAAATAATGATATGACATGTTATTGAATAGCTTAAATTTGATTAAGAGGAGAGTGTTATAAATGGCTAAAATGTTAAAATTCGGAGAAGATGCAAGAAGAGCTATGCAGGTTGGCGTAGATAAATTAGCAGATACAGTTAAAGTTACTTTAGGACCAAAAGGAAGAAATGTTGTTTTAGATAAAAAATTTGGTGCACCATTAATAACAAACGATGGTGTTTCAATTGCAAGAGAAATAGAATTAGAAGATCCATATGAAAATATGGGAGCTCAATTAGTTAAAGAAGTTGCAACTAAAACTAATGATGTTGCAGGTGATGGTACAACTACTGCAACATTATTAGCTCAAGCTATAATAAGAGAAGGATTAAAGAATGTAACAGCAGGAGCTAATCCAATATTACTTAGAAATGGTATAAAGGTTGCTGTTGAAAAAGCAGTAGAAGAAATTAAGAAGATTTCTAAGCCAGTAGAAGGAAAAGAGGATATAGCTAGAGTTGCTGCTATTTCTGCTGCAGATGAAGAAGTAGGTCAATTAATTGCTGATGCTATGGAAAAAGTAGGTAATGAAGGTGTTATTACTATTGAAGAATCAAAATCAATGGGAACTGAATTAGATGTAGTTGAAGGTATGCAGTTTGATAGAGGATATGTATCTCCTTACATGGCTACAGATACAGAAAAAATGGAAGCTGTTTTAGATAATCCATACATCTTAATTACAGATAAGAAGATTAGTAACATACAAGAAATATTACCTATACTTGAAGAAATAGTTAAGACAGGAAAGAAACTATTAATTATTGCTGAGGATATTGAAGGCGAAGCAATGGCAACATTAGTAGTTAATAAATTAAGAGGAACATTTACTTGTGTAGCTGTTAAGGCTCCAGGATTTGGTGATAGAAGAAAAGAAATGTTACAAGACATAGCAATCTTAACAGGTGGTACTGTAATTTCTGAAGAATTAGGAAGGGATTTAAAAGAAGT
This sequence comes from uncultured Clostridium sp., assembly GCF_934754915.1. Taxonomy (GTDB): domain Bacteria; phylum Bacillota; class Clostridia; order Clostridiales; family Clostridiaceae; genus Clostridium. The sequence continues at coordinate 5,543 of NZ_CAKVKB010000057.1, read as the reverse complement.
TACTTTAGATATGTTAGGAACTGCTGATAGTGTTAAAGTAAATAAAGAAAATACAGTTATAGTTAATGGCAAGGGCGATTCAACAGCAATTAAGGAAAGAGTTGCTCAAATCAGAGCTCAAATAGAAGAAACTTCTTCTGAATTTGATAAAGAAAAATTACAAGAAAGATTAGCTAAGCTTTCTGGTGGAGTTGCAGTAATCAAAGTTGGTGCAGCTACTGAAACTGAATTAAAAGAAAAGAAATTAAGAATTGAAGATGCATTGAATGCTACAAAAGCAGCTGTTGAAGAAGGTATAGTAGCTGGTGGTGGAACTGCTTATGTTAATGTAATCAATGAAGTGGCTAAATTAACATCTGATGTTGCAGACAGTCAAGTTGGTATCAATATAATTGTTAAGGCATTAGAAGAACCAGTAAGACAAATTGCTGTTAATGCAGGAGTTGAAGGCTCAGTAATAATTGAAAAAGTTAAAAACAGTGAAGCTGGTGTAGGATATGATGCTTTACATGATGAATATAAGAATATGATCAAAGCAGGAATTGTTGACCCAACTAAGGTTACTAGATCAGCTCTTCAAAATGCTGCATCAGTAGCATCTACATTCTTAACAACTGAAGCTGCTGTAGCTGATATTCCATCTAAAGAACCAGCAATGCCAGCAGGTGCTCCAGGAATGGGAATGGATGGAATGTACTAAAATAAATAAAGATTTATATAAGTTTTATTATTAACATTATATAAAACCAGTAGGTTTATAAAGATATTAAGACCATAAAAGGAAAATAATCCTTTTATGGTCTTTTTTGTGTATAAAAATTCACAGATAAGGAATAATTAAGATAATATGTTCGATTGATAAAATTTGTTATTTATATTAATAATTTTTACAGTTAAAAAACTAATGTTGATTGATACATATATTTTAGAAAAATAATACATAAGGGAGGTTTTTAAGTGAATAGATTTTATAGAAAGAGAAAAAAGAAAGGATTTACTTTAGTTGAATTAGTTGTAGTAATGTGTATAATAGGCATAATAGCAGGTGCTTTAATTCCAAGCATAAGTGGATATATTAGGGAAGCAAAAAAATTGAAGGTGCTTGATCAAAGCAGAAGTGTTGTTATGGCTGTTGAATCATATAATTTAAAAAATAAATCAGAAATTTCAGGAAATATGACTGTAAATAATATAAAAAATAAAAGTGGAATAGATAAGTATTTAAAAGATGTAAAATTAGATAATTTAAGTGAAGGAACTACTGTTAAAGATTGCTATGCTATTGTTAATGGAGCAGAATTTGAAATTAATGATAAAACTGAAAAACTTACAAAAGTCCTAGGTGATGGAAAAGAATCTGATTCTAAAGATAGAATTGAAAATTAAAAAAGAAAATATTAATAAAAATTGATATAAAATTTAATAGTTTGAATAAATCATATTATGGATTATATATGTTTAAAATAGAAAAAATTCATAAATAAGAATGATTTGATTTTAAAAAGAAAAATAAAATTTTTAAAATGCAATTTTTATGTCAAATTTATTGACTTTATTTTTTACATACATTATAATAGGTTTAATTCAAAGATACGGCACATTAAAAACTCATATATACCCTGGATAAGGCAGGGAGTATCTACCGGAAACCTTAAATTTCTGACTATGAGTGATATTAATATAGTATGATATTAATTTATCATAAGCATATTAAAATCACTTAAAATGATTAATGTGCTTTTTTTATACCCAAAATCACAACAAAAAATGCAAGAAAAACATTCAAATATCTTTTAAAATGCAATTAATTATTCAAAATAGGGAGGAAATATAAATGGCAAAGATTGTTAAAACAGCTTATACTTTTGATGACGTATTATTAATGCCTAATAAGTCAGAAATATTACCAAGGGAGGTAAGCACTAAGACTCAATTAACAAAGAAAATTGCTTTAAACATACCTTTAATGAGTGCAGGAATGGATACAGTAACTGAATCTAAAATGGCAATTGCTATGGCAAGAGAAGGCGGAATTGGAATTATACATAAAAACATGACAATAGAACAACAGGCTAAGGAAGTTGATAAAGTTAAGAGACAAGAAAATGGTGTAATTACAGATCCAATATTCTTATCAGAAGACCATCTTATTCAAGATGCTGAAAATTTAATGGCTCAATATAGAATTTCAGGTGTTCCTGTTACTAAAGATGGAAAATTAGTTGGAATAATTACAAACAGAGATATAATATTTGAAACAGATTTTCAAAAGAAAATTTCTGAAGTAATGACAAAAGAAAACTTAATAACTGCAAGTGAGAAAACTACAGTTGAAGAAGCTAAGGAAATTTTAAAGAAACACAAAATTGAAAAATTACCTTTAGTAGATGATGAAGGAAACTTAAAGGGACTTATAACAATGAAAGATATTGAAAAAGTTAAAAAGTTCCCAAATGCTGCTAAAGATGAAAAGGGAAGATTATTATGTGGTGCAGGTGTAGGTGTTACTGCTAACATGATGGAAAGAATAGATGCTTTAGTAAAAGCTCAAGTTGATGTTATAGTTCTTGATACAGCTCATGGACATTCACAAGGAGTTTTAGAAGCAGTTAAAAAGATTAAAGCTGCATATCCAGATCTTCAAGTTATTGCTGGTAATGTTGCTACTGCTGAAGCAGTAGAAGACTTAATAAAAGCTGGTGCAGATTGTGTTAAAGTTGGTATAGGACCAGGTTCTATTTGTACAACAAGAGTTGTTGCAGGTGTAGGTGTACCACAATTAACAGCTGTTATGGATTGTGCTGAAATGGGAAGAAAATACGGAATTCCAGTAATTGCTGATGGTGGTCTCAAATATTCAGGAGATATAGTTAAAGCTTTAGCAGCTGGTGCATCAGTAGCAATGCTTGGATCATTATTTGCAGGATGTGAAGAAGCTCCAGGAGAAATGGAAATATATCAAGGAAGAAGTTACAAAGTATACAGAGGTATGGGATCACTTGCAGCAATGGAATGTGGTTCTAAGGATAGATATTTCCAAGAAGGAAATAAAAAATTAGTTCCAGAAGGTGTAGAAGGAAGAGTTGCATATAAAGGATTAGTATCTGATACTATATTCCAATTAATTGGTGGTATTAGATCAGGTATGGGATATTTAGGTTCAAAAGACTTAGATACATTATATGAAACTGCAAGATTTGTAGTTCAAACTGGTGCTGGATTAAGAGAAAGTCATCCACATGACATTAACATAACTAAAGAAGCACCAAACTATAGTGTACAACAATAACGAATATTAGAGCTGATTTATAAATAAATGTTAATAAAAAGTTGAAAAGAATATTTATTTAAGTAATAATAGTATATATTAAGAACTTTTTAGGAGGAAACTATGAAAAAAGAGTTAATTTTAGTTATTGATTTCGGTGGACAATACAATCAATTAATAGCAAGAAGAGTAAGAGAATGCAATGTATATTGTGAAGTTCATCCTTATACTTTAAGCGTTGAAAAAATAAAGGAAATGAATCCAAAGGGAATTATTTTCACAGGTGGACCAAACAGTGTATATGGTGAAGATTCTCCTCTATGTGATAAAGCTTTATTTGAAATAGGAGTACCTATTCTTGGTATATGCTATGGTTCTCAGCTTATGTCTCACATGCTTGGAGGTAAAGTAGCAACAGCGCCAGTAAGTGAATATGGAAAGACAGAAGTTGAAGTAAATACAGATTCAAAAATATTTACTGATGTATCATCTAAAACAATATGTTGGATGAGTCATACTGATTACATAGAAAAAGCACCAGAAGGATTTAAAGTTACAGCAAAAACTCCTGTATGTCCAGTTGCTGCTATGGAATGTGAAGAAAAGAATTTATATGCAGTTCAGTTCCATCCAGAAGTAATGCATACACAAGAAGGAACTAAGATGCTTTCAAACTTTGTATATAACATATGTAAATGTGCTGGTGACTGGAAGATGGATTCATTTGTGGAAAAGACAATTGAAGAAATCAGAGAAAAAGTAGGAAATGGTAAAGTTTTATGCGCTTTATCAGGTGGAGTTGATTCGTCAGTAGCTGCCGTATTACTTTCAAAAGCAGTTGGAAAACAGTTAACATGTGTGTTTGTTGACCATGGTTTACTCCGTAAAAATGAAGGTGATGAAGTTGAAGCTGTATTTGGTCCAGAAGGAAATTATGACTTGAATTTCATACGTGTAAATGCACAAGAAAGATTTTATGAAAAGTTAGCTGGTGTAGAAGATCCAGAAACTAAGAGAAAGATAATTGGTGAAGAATTCATAAGAGTTTTTGAAGAAGAAGCTAAGAAAATTGGTGCTGTAGATTATCTTGTACAAGGTACTATTTATCCAGATGTAATTGAAAGTGGTCTTGGAAAATCAGCAGTTATAAAATCACACCATAATGTTGGAGGACTTCCTGATTATGTTGATTTTAAAGAAATAATTGAACCTCTTAGATTATTATTTAAGGATGAAGTTAGAAAAGCAGGATTAGAACTTGGTATACCTGAAAACTTAGTTTACAGACAGCCATTCCCAGGGCCAGGACTTGGTATTCGTATAATTGGTGAAGTAACAGCTGAAAAGGTAAGAATAGTTCAAGATGCAGATGCAATATATCGTGAAGAAATTGCAAATGCAGGACTTGATAAAGAAATTGGTCAATACTTTGCAGCGTTAACTAATATGCGTTCAGTTGGTGTTATGGGAGATGAAAGAACTTATGATTATGCTGTAGCTCTTAGAGCTGTAACAACAAGTGATTTCATGACAGCAGAATCAGCAGACCTTCCTTGGGAAGTACTTGGAAAGGTAACAACTAGAATAGTAAATGAAGTTAAGGGTGTAAACAGAGTATTCTATGATTGTACAGGTAAGCCACCAGCTACTATTGAGTTCGAATAAGTTGAGAAGTCGAAGAAACCCAGTGTTTATGCGGGTTTGCGGACTTTTGAAAGGTCTTTTGATAACAAATTGATAACAGTTATGCAAGTGCGATTATTCTTACTGTCAAGTGGTTTATAAGTGATAGAATGATTTTAAATCGGCTTGTGTGACTGTAATAAATCCATATTAGAAACGCCCTTAGCTGTGGGTAGTAACTCATGGCTAAGGGCGTTTTTGTCGTCTTTATCAGTCTTTGGGAAGTCGGTCTTTGAATGCTTCAACTAAGGAATCGCTTAATTCCTTAGAGGGAATTTCCGCCCAATGCTGCGTAGTGTCAAATTTCGGATAATTGTACCGCCATTGGTCGTAGGTTTCCTTGTTGATTTCTTCAGCAGAGAGCTTTGCAGCCTGTTCCTGCCAAGCTGTGAGCATTTGCAGCAGTTCTTCAGCGGCTTTGCTTTTGTCCTTGCTGACCTTTAAACAGATTTCACCGCCTGTTTCACTGATGGTAAGACCGTAAATATCCTCAAGTGTATAAATGTCAACATTAAAATGGTTCTTTCCAACGTTAATTGATTTTATTGTAATACTCTAAAGTTAAAACTTTATTTTTTAAAGTATTAAAACT
>NZ_CAKVKB010000056.1 GCF_934754915.1 uncultured Clostridium sp. | reverse complement strand
GGGATTAGTCTAGAGTCTACTATTTCCAAATTAGGACTAGTAGCTTAAATTTTTCCTATTTACTGCACAAGTCTAGTCATTAACATAAAATAGCAGATAAGATGATTTATATTTTTGAAAATACTATATAAAAAACTAGGTCGGGAAAATAAGAAAAGCACCAACGCAAGAACTACTTCAAACGCTGATGTTTACTGGCTTGGTGACCCATACGGGAATCGAACCCATGATTTCACCGTGAGAGGGTGACGTCTTAACCTCTTGACCAATGGGCCATGCAACAAATTAAATTATACTATTATTATCTTATTATGTCAACATTGTAAAAAATATTTGTAAATAAAAAATTTATACTTTAATGTTTATACTAATATGAACATCCTCAACAATCAAAGGAATTTTTTAAATATTTTTATAATTAATTGTTAATTGTCCATTACTAATAGAAACATATATATCACAATTTTCTAAATATTTAAAAAATAGTATTGTTTTTAGTTTTAAATCTGTTAAACTTATAGTAGTTAGTAATTTTTTAGAGGTGTATTTTAGATTATATTTATCATTCCTCTTGTGTGATAGAATTCACATAAAATTACAACTCCTTTTTAATATTTTGTGGTATATCCATTAAGATTCTTGCTTAAAGCTTGAGTTTTAATGGATATTTTTATTTAATCACAATTTTATTTTTATGTAATTTAATGTGTATTTCAGAATATAAATATTATATATAAAAGATTATAAATGTTATTTCATTATTAAAATTCGATTAATTTATAAAGCTGTTTCAACAAAATTGGATGGAGAACATTAATTCATATTGAAAATAATATAACAAGTTGAACATTAAAAAATATATTAAAGCATGATAAATGAAATACAGATTATTGATTGAAATATATTCAAGATATTAGGGGAGGAAATTATGGAGCAGAGTGCATTATTTGCATTATTACTTTCGTTTTTAGCAGGTATTTCTACAATACTTGGTGCATGTATAGTATTTATATCGAAAAGGAAAAGCAGAAAGACTATTACTTTTTCTCTTGGATTTTCAGGAGGAGTTATGATATGTGTTTCATTTACTGATTTATTTCCTTTTGCAGAAACAACTCTGGTAAAATATTATGGAAATCTTTATGGGGTACTTCTTACGATGATGTATATGTTATCTGGAGTTATTTTTGCGATGCTCATAGATAAGTTTATACCACATGAAAATCATATTATATCAAATAACCATTCAGATAGTGGCAGGCTTTTTAGAGTTGGTGTTGTTGCTATGGTGGCTATAACACTACATAATTTCCCAGAAGGCATTGCCACATTTATGTCAAGCTATCAGAATGCAGTTATGGGAATTTCAATATCTCTTGCAATTGCAATGCACAACATTCCAGAAGGAATTGCAGTAGCCATGCCTATATATTATTCTACTGGAAATAGGTTTAAGGCATTAAGATATACGCTTTATTCAGGATTATCAGAGCCTGTTGGAGCTGTTTTAGCATATTTAATATTAAAACCTTTTATAAGTGAATTTTTATTAGGTCTGATTTTTGCTTTTGTTATGGGGATAATGCTTTATATATGTTTTGAAGAGTTAATCCCATCTTCAAGGGAATATGGGTATAATACGCTATCTTTATGGTCAATATTTTTAGGAATCTGCATAATGCCTATTACTCATATATTTATGGCATAATATATGCTTTAAAAGTTTATTTGAAGCAAAATGATATTTGAAATTTTTATATTTTTGTATAGTTTTTAGTGATTGTGGATATTTTATAGTTATAATTTTACATGATTTAGTTTAAGATGTAGTATTTATATTCATTCAAGATATACTATATTTTGAGTTTTATATTTATACCAATATGAAAAATTCTCAATTATTTTACAATAAGTATTCATTGCATATTATTAATTATACTTTATATTCATAAATCAATTAATTTGACTAAAGCCATGATAATTATTAAAATAAGAAATAACAGTAAGATAAAAATTTATATGAAATATAGATTTGTGGTATATGGAGGAAATTGATAATGAAGCAATGTATGGATGCAGATAATCTTCACAGAAGATTGAAAAAGATTATAGGGCAGGTACAGGCAATTGACAGAATGATAGATGAAGATATTCCATGTGAAGATGTGTTATCTCAAATAAATGCAGCAAAGTCAGCTCTGCATAGAGTTGGACAGGTGGTTTTAGAAGGTCATATAAAACATTGTGTTCGTGATGGAATTGAACATGGAGATGCTGATAAGACAATTGAAAAATTCACAAAGGCAGTAGAAAGATTTGCTAATATATAGTTGGTTTAACAGTATTTTGAGAATGCAGCTAAGACAGAAGATTATGTGAAGTAGTATTTTGAAATAATAAATATATAGTTTGTGAAAATAGTAAATAAGCACTGGATTTGATCTGGTGCTTATTTTTTTATTGACAAATGTTATCATTAGCCACATAATATACATATACCCCTATGGGTATAAAAAGGAGGCACAGAAATGGAAAAATTAGAAGAAATTTTAGAATGGGGTGGAATCAAAAAGGATATTACATGCCTTATTATATCTGCAATAGCTCTTGGAATGAACATATTTAATCCAGTTGAACTACCGTTTGATGCAGCATGGATTTCAATAATATTATGTGGGGTTCCAATTATTGTAGAGGTTATTATTGGACTTGTTACAGCCTTTGATATTAAAGCTGATGTTCTAGTTTCAATAGCCTTAATTGCATCAATATTTATTGGTGAAAATTTTGCAGCAGGTGAAGTTGCTTTTATTATGCAGCTTGGTGCTTTACTTGAAGATTTAACAGTAGCAAAGGCTCATGCTGGAATTGAAAAATTAATTAATCTAACTCCAAGAACTGCAAGAATAGTAGAAGATAATGAAGAAAAAATAATTTCTGCAGAACAGGTGAATAAAGGGAATATTATAAGAGTTCTGCCAGGAGAAACAATACCTGCTGATGGAATAATAATCAAAGGCCAGACATCAATAGATCAATCAGTTATGACTGGTGAATCAATGCCTGTAGATAAGGCAGAGGGGGATGAAGTGAAAAGTGGAACTGTAAATCAATTTGGAGCTTTTGAAATGAAAGCGACAATGGCAGGAGAAAACAGTTCGCTTCAGAGAATGATTAGACTTGTTCAATCAGCAGATGCAGGAAAGGCAAAAATAGTAGGAATTGCAGACAGATGGGCAACATGGATAGTAGTTATTGCATTATCAGCAGCAGGTTTGACATGGGCAATAACAGGTCAGATAATACGTGCTGTTACAATTCTTGTTGTATTTTGTCCATGTGCTCTAGTGCTTGCAACACCTACAGCAATTATGGCTGCAATAGGAAATGTGACTAAGCATGGAATTCTTGTAAGAGAAGGTGATGCTTTAGAAAGGCTGTCGCAAATAAAAAAAATAACTTTTGACAAAACAGGAACATTAACATATGGAAAACCAAGAGTCATACATGTAAAAAGCAGTCTTCCACAATATAGTGATGATCGGTTATTTGAGATAATAGCTGAAGCAGAAGTTATGAGTGAACATCCTTTGGGAAAGGCAGTAGCAGCAAGCTATTATGAAAATACTGGGAAAAAAGCTGGCAAGCCTGCAGAATTTAAAATAATTCCTGGAAGAGGTGTATCAGCACAGGTTGATGGTAATGAAGTAATAGCTGGAAATATAAACTTTATGAATGAAAACAATATTAAGGAATTTAATGATAAGGATACAAGAGCTTATGTTGAAAAAGGATGTACAGTAATTTACATAGCTGTATCAGGTGTATATGCAGGCTTTATTGCATTGGCAGATATTATGCGTGATGATACAAGAAAAGTTATTGATAAAATAAAGAATATTGGAGTTTCAGCTGTATTGTTGACTGGAGATAATAAATCTGCTGCAAGTCAGATAGCTGCACAGTCAGGTATTGATGATTTTAAAGCTGAATGTATGCCAGAAGATAAACTCACGGTTATTGATAAATTTGAAAAACAAAATATGCATGTTTGCATGGTTGGAGATGGAATTAATGATGCACCAGCATTAAGAAAAGCAACAGTAGGAATAGCAATGGGGGGAATAGGAAGTGATATAGCAGTTGATGCGGCAGATATAGTACTTGTTAGGGATGATATTTCATCTATACCTCATTTATTAGCTTTGTCAAAAAGAATGATTAATACTATAAAGTTAAACATGACATTTTCAATGGCACTAAATTTTGTAGCAATAATACTTGCTATTACAGGAGTATTAAATCCAGTTGTTGGGGCGTTGGTTCATAATGCAGGTTCAATTATAGTTATTATAAATTCAGCGTTTTTATTGAAATGGAGGTCAAAGGAATATGATATTTAATATGATTGGAATACTTGTAGGAATAAGTGTATTTGGAGGAAGTTTATATTATTATATTAAGGAAAAGTCAGATATAGAGTCTAGAAAAATTTATGGGACATGTTCTGTGATTGGATTTATAGTTTGTCTGTTTATGGTTTTAAAAATAATTTTTTGATTTGGAAATTTATTTTCATTATTCATGATGATTAAATTTTAAGCTTATATTTGGAATAATAGAATTATATTAATAGGCTGCTTCATTATGATTATGGTAGCAATATTTTGTAGTATTTAACACTGAAATTTTTGATATTGCACAATTTAATCTTTATGTTGCAGCCTTGTTTTATAAAAATATTTTAGAATTTTTGTTTATGTTTTTTAAAAGATTAAAGTTTTTTTATCCATTCTGTAACAGCTGGATTTGAACATTCTGTATTATCCTTATCTAATTTAGATATAAATAAAAGATCTCCATCATTTGAGACAGATTTTAATTCATTTAATATTTCAGCAGATGATAAATCTGTTTTTATTACATAAGCTTCAGGCATAACATGTCCCCATGATCCTAAAGATTTAATTTTTGCAATAATTTTCCCTTCACTTGGCTCTTGATGATTATGTTCATGATTATCATGACTACAACCACATCCACAAGTATCACTGATAAAATATGTAATTAAATATGCTGACATTTTTTACTCCTTATAATTCATATGCAAATAAATGCATGTATTTTGAAAAGATTTTCACATGAAAATTATCTTTTACAATAATAATATACAATAAATGGTGAAATTTTTATAAGATTTATTGTGTACTTTTACATGTACTAGATAAGTTTTAAATGCAATTTTAATTTTATGATATATATGATTGATTAAACAATATACATTTTATTATGATAACATGTATAAATGTTTATGTAAATGATAAAGATTATCAAAAGATATGGATTTGATTTTTATTATATGAATTTAATGGCATATTATATAAGAAATATATTGAATAAAATGAAAAAATTAAAATTTGAGAGTAATTATTAAAATAAAATAAATTTTAACTAAAAAAATGTTGAAAATATAAAAAAAATGTATTATTATATGAATAATTCATGTTAACGATTAATTTTTAAGAGTTATGCTTATATAAAAGAAAGTGTTTCTAAATTGATGATTTGGAAATATATAAATAGTAATCAGGATAATAGTATATGCATATGTTTATTAAGGTTAAAAGTGAAGAAGAATAGAAGGAAAAAGGTATATCTTAAAAATTGGGATATGAAGAAATGAAGGATGGAAGATCAGGAGGAATAAAAAATGGCTGGCAGAGAAGGGTTTTCTAGCAGAATCGGCTTTATAATGTCGTGTGTTGGTGCGGCTATAGGTTTAGGCAACATATGGATGTTTCCATATAAGCTTGGTGAGAATGGAGGAGCTGCTTTTTTAATACCATACTTTTTCTTTGTTTTAGTTCTTGGAGTAATAGGGCTTATATCGGAAATGAGTTTTGGAAGAATGTATAAGCAAGGCTCTCTTGGAGCTATAAGGAAAGTATTTGAAGAAAAGAAAAAGAAAGGAGGAAAAATATTATCAGTTATTCCTACAATAGGACTTGCAGGGATATTTATGTTTTATACAATTGTAATTGGATGGGTATTAAAATATTTTTATATAAGCATTACAGGAAAGATAATTGATATAAATCCAGGTGAATATTTTGGTGAATTTGCATTTAGCAGCAGTTCTCTTGGATGGCATTTTATTGCAGTAATAATAACTTTAATAATTGTAAGTGCAGGTGTTTCAAAGGGAATAGAGAAAATAAATAAAATAATAATTCCATTATTATTTATTATATTTATTTTATTGATGATAAAATCATTCAGTCTTCCAGGAGCATCAGAAGGGATAACATATCTGCTTAAACCTCAATGGGAATATCTTTTGATTCCTAGAACATGGGCAATGGCTATGGGACAGGCGTTTTTTACAGTTTCAATAACTGGATGTGGTATGGTTATTTATGGTAGTTATGCGGGTGAAAATTTTGATATGCCAAAATGTGCAGTAAGTACAGCTGTTTTTGATACAATATCAGCAATTATGGCAGCATTTATGATTATGCCAGCAGTGTTTGCTTTTGGGTTAAGTCCTGTAGGAGGACCATCATTGATGTTTATAACAATTCCAAGCATATTTCAAACAATGCCTTTTGGAAATTTATTAAGTGCAATATTCTTTTTAAGCATAATATTTGCAGCAATTTCATCTTCTATTTCGCTTCTTGAAGGTCCAGTAGAATCTGTTCTTTCAATAACAGATTGGAATAGAAAGAAAACAACAATAATTGTAGCTATAATTGGATTTATAGTTTCAATTCCATTAAGCATAAATGAAAATTTATTTAATGGATTTACAGATTTTATTACAATAGTTTTATCTCCATTAGGAGCTGTAATAACAGCATATGTGTTTTATTATATGGTAGATAAGGACAAAATAATATCAGGAGTTAACGAAGGTGCAAAGTATAAGATTGGGGAATGGTTTGTCAAATTTGGAAGATATGTATTTGTTCCAGCTACTGTAATAATAATAGTATTAGGAATTTTTTATGGTGGTATAGGTTAAGGGGTTTGTATTGAAAAATTTATGATAGGATGAGATAAAAGGAGAAACTGATCTTTACTTGAATTTCAGTTTCTCCTAAATTTTGTATAAAAATATATTAATATTATTCCATAAAATTGCAGAAAAATGCATAATGTTTCTTTAAATCTGAATTATACCAATCTGTGTTGACTGTTGCTATATATCCATCAATAAGCTTTTTGATAGAAGAATCTTTAGATAATTGAAGATATAGAGAACATGCAAAAAATAAAATCATTCCTATAACAAGAACCTGTTTTGGAGTACCTGATGGATTAAAAAAGCATAAAGAAATTCCACTTAATATTACGCCTGCAATAGTTGCATATGTTCCATATTCTATTTTTTTCTTTGTTGAAATTATATTTTCTTTTAATTTTTTTACAGTAGCAACATCTTTAAAGAAAACTTGAAGCTTGTCTTTATAAATTTCTAAAAATTTACCTTTTATATATGTATAATATTCAGGATTGTTAATGTCTTCAATATTCATACACATGACAAGGGGATATGGATATTCAGTTATATTATTATAAACAAATTCGTCTCTTTTTTCGAGACTAGGGATTCTTACAAGAAGTTCACCGTTTTCATTGATAACAAGTGTGTAATTATCATTTACAGAACTTATATATGAATCACGTATTATTTCTAAAGCATCCTTTTCAGTATTATTATGTTGTATCTGTTGACTTAAAACATCTATAATATTCATTAGTAATCTCCTTTCATATATTTATTTTCACATATTTATTATATCACATAATTTTACAACTTGAGTTTAAACTGTAAAAGAAAATATAAATATATGAGGTTATATATAAATATAAGTAGTAATTATATATACTCTGATAATAAATTTATATAATAAATTAAAAAAATATTGCAAATGTTTCTTTAATTTTAGCATCAATTGTATAAAATAGATATTACAATGAATATTAAAAAGTAATCAATATATTATGTTAAATTATTTTATAGATAATTGACAACCGAGTAATTAAAATGGTATGTTAAGAGATATAAAACAAGCAGACAAATTTAAGACAAGTAATTGAGAAATATGGAGGGACTATAATGACAGATTATTCACAAGGTTCAGGAAAACAATATCATATAGCGGTAGGAAAAGGAGAAGTCGGTAAATATGTAATACTTCCAGGAGATCCTAAAAGATGTGCAAAAATTGCAGCATATTTTGAAAATCCAGTCCTTATTGCAGATAGTAGAGAATTTGTAACATATACAGGCTATTTAGATGGTGAAAAGGTGAGTGTCACATCAACAGGTATTGGAGGTCCATCAGCAGCAATAGCTATGGAAGAGCTCGTTAAGTGTGGCGCAGATACATTTATAAGAATTGGTACATGTGGAGGAATGGAAATAAACGTTAAAGGTGGAGATGTTGTAGTAGCAACTGGTGCAATAAGAATGGAAGGAACAAGTAAAGAATATGCTCCAATAGAATTTCCAGCAGTTGCAGATTTTCATGTTGTAAATGCACTTGTAGATGCAGCTGAAAAATTAAATGAAACATATCATACAGGAGTTGTTCAATGTAAGGATTCATTTTATGGCCAGCATTCACCAGAGATAAAACCAGTAAGTTATGAACTTATGAATAAGTGGGAAGCATGGCTTAGATGTGGATGTCTTGCTTCAGAAATGGAAAGTGCAGCATTGTTTGTAGTAGGAAGTTATTTGAGAGTACGTGTTGGATCAGTATTTTCAGTGATTGCAAATCAAGAACGCGAAAAGCAAGGATTGGAAAACATTCAATGTCATGATACTGAAAAAGCAATAAAGATTGCAGTTGAGGGAATAAGAAATTTAATTAAAGCTGATAAGAAAAAAGCAGCTAAATAGTAAAGTTTATAAAATAAAAATCAAAACACTTTTGAAGTTATAGTCACGCTTCAAAAGTGTTTATTATATATTGGGTAATTATTGAGAATTTTTATATTGTATAAATATAAAGATAAATCAATATATAGTGTGTTATAAGTAAATATATGGAGAGTTGGTTTATATATAATTAGTTGAGGATTTTTCATATTAGCATAAATACAAAGTTCAGCTCAATATATAGTGTAGCTTAAATGAATATAGGTACTATATATTGAACCAAATCATATAAAATTATAATTATGAAATATCCGCAGTTATATAAAACTGTCTAAAAAATAGATTATTTGAACAAATTAATTTTTATAGAACTTATATCTATAGGAAGATAATGTTTATTAAAAATTGCTGGATTATTTTCTGCTGCTGTGTATAGACTTTCCTGAATCAAATGACATTGACCATTGAAATAAATAGGATATTTTTTTGCAGTAAAGTTTCCAGATGAAGAGTGACGTATTTCAAGAGCTGATTTTCCGCTTAAGGAATATATATCTTTTTGAATAAATTTTAAAAGTTCATCTTTATTATTTAAATCAATGTTATTCTCAGATATTGTTTCAATTGGGATGAGTGTAAAAGTGTAAGCAGTTACAATATCTTTTGATTTATACCATCTGTCAACAACAATACAGACTGCTGTTTTTCTATTAAGAACTTGAATCATATAATCATTTGGAATTTCTATATGAAATTCCATTTCTACTGAATCAATATTTTCAGTTATGCATTTATATACTGGATTCTCAATGACTTCAATTCCTGAATTTTTGTTTTCTGTGGATTTTAATATGAAGTTGCCTTTGCCTTGTATATTTTTTATAAGACCATCATCCTGAAGAAGTGCAAGTGCCTGTCTTAATGTAGTACGGCTTACTCCAAGGGATTTTGCAAGTTCAGGTTCACTTGGAAGACGTGCACCTTCTTTAAAAATTCCTTCATTTATCATTTTAAATAATTTATCATATACAGCTACATATCTAAGCTGTTTCTGACTGTTTTCCAGATTAATTTTATCCATGGTAATACCACCTCATTATTAAATATAACAAATTTTTTATGATTTTACTATACAGATTTTTGAGCAAAAAGCATTTTGGTCAAATAAATTACAAATAGAGGAACAACTATACAATTTTTTAGACAAATGATATAATGAATATGATAAATATATACTGCAAGATTGGATTTAAATTTAAAAATATCTGATGAATGTAGAATACAAAAATTGGAATGTGATTAAATATATAATTCAAGGAAATCTTGAAAGAATTTTATCTTTCATATTAAGCTGCTAATTCCAATATATAGTTGTGATAAATATATTAGAATTAATAAATACCCCCTTTCGATAAATTAAAGCAGTTAACTATAATAAAATATGCTGATTCATTTATGAAAAGGGAAATATGATGAAGTCTGCTGTATTAATTGATGGTTAAAAATAAGAAGAATAAGATTATGCAGCAAATAAATTAGGAAAGAGAGGAAAGTTACTGGAATTATAAATTTTTAGTAACGGACATAATATGAAAAAATATAACAGAATTTTTACAATAGTAATAGATTCATTAGGAATCGGACAAATGGATGATTCAGAAAAGTATGGAGATATCAATGTAGATACACTTGGACATATTGCAGAATCAGTTGAAAGCTTCAATATACCTAATCTTCAAAAGATGGGAATTGCAAATCTTCATCCTATAAAGCATGTTGAAAAGGTAGAAAAACCATTAGGATATTTCATGAAAATGAAAGAAGCAAGTGTTGGTAAAGATACTATGACTGGCCACTGGGAAATGATGGGCCTTCATATAACAAAGCCATTTCAAACTTTTACAGACACAGGATTTCCAAAAGAATTATTAGATGAATTGGAAGCAAAGACTGGACATAAAATTGTAGGAAATAAAAGTGCAAGTGGGACTGAAATATTAGATGAACTTGGGGATCATCAGATGAAGACTGGAGATATGATAGTCTATACATCGGCAGATTCCGTACTTCAGATATGTGGTCATGAAGAAACATTTGGATTGGATGAGCTTTACAGATGTTGTGAAATCGCAAGAGACTTGACAATGAAAGATGAATGGAAAGTTGGAAGAGTAATTGCAAGGCCATATGTTGGAGACAAAGAACATGGATTTACACGTACAAGCAACAGACATGATTATGCATTAAAACCATATGGAACAACTGTACTTAATGTATTGAAAGATAATAATTATGATGTTATATCTGTAGGAAAGATAAGTGATATATTTGATGGAGAAGGAATAACTGAATCAAATAAATCAAAGAGCTCGGTTCATGGAATGGAACAGACTTTAGAAATAATGGATAGGAATTTTAAAGGATTATGTTTTGTAAATCTTGTTGACTTTGATGCATTATGGGGACATAGAAGAAATCCAAAGGGATATGCACAGGAATTAGAAAAATTCGATGTTAATTTAGGTAATGTTTTAAATAAATTAAAAGAAGATGATTTATTAATAATAACAGCAGACCACGGAAATGATCCAACATACAAAGGAAGTGATCATACTCGTGAATATGTGCCATTTTTAGCTTATTCTCCATCAATGAAAGGTTGTGGTGAATTAGATACGAGTAATACATTTGCTACAATTGGAGCTACAATAGCAGATAATTTTGATGTAAATATGCCTGAAAATACAATTGGAACTTCAATTCTAGATAAATTGCAATAATAAATAATCATGAATTATATAAAGTCTGGTTTCATTTATTTTAGTGAAACCAGATTTTTGTTCGCCCAGCATGTTTGCTGAGCCGGCAGGCTGAAAGAAGCCTGCATCGCCGACCCGATAGGAAGATAACTCGAAGGCAAGTGCGTTACTGGTAACGGTAAGGTGGACCTATGTCAATATAGTAGACACATTTTTTTAGTTTTTTAAGCAGATTTTAAAATAAGATTTTCATAATCTTGTGGAGTCATAAACCCAATCCGGCTATGTATTCTTTTTCTATTATACCAACTTTCAATATACTCAAAAGCGTGTATTTTATTAAAATTAAATAGAGAAAATAAAGAGGAAATCTTTGAAGAAATACATTGATGAATTGTGCAGAAAATATAATAAATATAATAGAAAATTTTTTCCCAGAGTATATGTAGATGACAATCTTTCTTTAGCTCAGGCGTATATGTATATGGTAAAATACAATAAAAATAATGAAGAATATAGAGAAAAATATAATCAATGTATAAATAGGGCAAAAGAATACTGCAGCGAACATAGTGGCGAAAAATACTCAAATGTTGAAAATTACTTAAGAAAAATCAACAGACTTGAAAAACAGATAAATTGTCTTTAAATATATAAATAGCAGATAGAAAAATCAACCGCTTTCTTGTGTGAAAGAGGTTGATTTTTGTTTGATTTTTCAGGTTATGAATTTTTAGGTTGACAATTATCACAAAAAGTTTAGATATAGTACATGATTCTGAATATTTCTAAAAAAGATGCAATTTAATAAAGCAGTTTATAGAAAAGAAATTTATATTTCCTTATTAAATTCTTATAATTGAGTTTTATTATTTAATTATAGCAAAGGATATAGAAAAAATATCTATTTTTATAATATAAATATTAACTCAACACTATTTTTTAATTAAATAATATTAATTTTAATTTTGCTGAAGATTGCTTAAAGGAGGAATATAGATGAATGATACTATTTTAGAAACAAAAAACTTATGCAAAAGATTTAAAAAACAGGATGCAGTTTTGGATATATCAATAGGAGTAAAGAAAAATTCAATATACGGACTCCTTGGTCCAAATGGAGCAGGAAAATCAACACTATTAAAGATGATTACAGGAATGCTTAAGCCTACACTTGGGGAAATCTATTTTAATGAACATAAATGGAGCAGAAAGGATTTATGGTATATTGGATCATTGATAGAAGATGCACCCTTATATGAAAATCTTAGTGCAAGGGAGAATCTTAAGGTGAGGACAACAGTACTTGGTCTTCCAGATTCAAGAATTGATGAAGTTCTTAAGATTGTTGAACTTGAGAGTACTGGAAGAAAAAAAGCAGGACAGTTTTCAATGGGAATGAAGCAGAGGCTTGGAATTGCAATAGCACTTTTAAACAATCCACAATTACTTATTTTAGATGAACCTACAAATGGTCTTGATCCTATAGGAATACAGGACCTTAGAAAATTAATACGTTCTTTTCCGAAAAAAGGTATCACAGTAATATTATCAAGTCATATGCTCAGTGAAGTTGAACAGATTGCAGACTATATAGGTATAATATCTGGAGGAGTACTTGGATTTGAGGGAAAGCTTGAAAAAGGCACAGATTTGGAAAAATTATTTATGGATATTGTAAGCAGGTATAGAAGGGAGAAATAATCATGTTAAAGTATTATATTTCAGAAAATATGAAGATAAAACACACTTTTGTAAAGAAATTAACATTTATAGCGCCACTGGCTGTAATTATTCTCTCAGTATTATTGGCAGCAAGGTATTTTGTGATAGATATGTATAACTGGTGGTATGTGCTTATACTTCCAGCAGTTATTCCATTAATTTGTGCACTTTTATCAAAGGTTGATGATAGAATGAAAAATAAGACGGTATTAGGACTTCCAGTTGATTTGAAAAAAGTATGGATAGCAAAGGTATTAACAGGTGTTTCAATAATTGCTGTTTCAACTATGATAATTTTCATTGCAGGTGTTTTAAGTGTTTATGTTATACCTATAAAAAGTATATTTAATATTTCAGCCATCTCTGGATTTATTGGAGCACTTCTCATAATAATAACATCAATATGGCAGGTTCCATTATATATTTTAATAAGCAGAAAAATAGGATTGTTCCCAAGTGTAATAATTGGAATAGCAGTGAGTATTCTTTCTGTATTTATAGCAGTTCAGAATATATGGTGGATTGTACCTTTTTCATACACTTCAAGAATTATGTGTCCTGTGCTTAATATACTTCCTAATGGACTTCAGGCAATACCAGAAAGTATAACATTTGCACCAGAACTCATGGATACTTCAACAATACCATTTGTAGTTGGTGTTTCAATTACATTATTTATAATACTAACCTTGGTAACTGCAAAGTGGTATGAAAAACAGGAGGCAAAATAATATTATGAAGATTATTGGTCTTTTAAAAGCAGATTTTTTAAAAATGAGACATACATCATTTTACATGATCCATATACTTGTTCCTGCTATAGGTGTAATTTTATTTCTAGGATACTATTATTATTCGCCATGGAATACAGTAAACAAGGTAAATGGATTTTTTGAAACATTGTGCATAGCTTTTCCAGTGTTAATTGGAATAGTGACTGAAATGGTTATAGAAAAGGAAGCAGAAGCAGGGAAATTTAAAGAAATGTTGTCTGTGGTGTATGGAAAGAAAATGTGTCTTTTAAGTAAAGTTTTAATGATGCTGGCTGCTGGATTATTTTCACTTTTTCTTGCAAGCTTTGGCTTTTATATTGGATTCCAATATATATTAAAACAGAATTCACTTACTCTTGATTTTTATGTACTACTGACAGCAGTAATATTTACAGCTCAGATATTTATTTATCTATTTCATTTATTTCTCAGCATAAAATATGGAAGCGGAGTTTCAATAGGTATGGGAATATTTGAATCATTAGTTTCTGCATTGTTTATAACAGGACTTGGGGATGGAATATGGAAAGCAGTACCATGCAGCTGGGCAGTAAGATTCTGTAATAATTTTTTTACCAAGGAATCCGGCTCTGCAGATATGTTTAAAGCTTTTGGAGGAATTAAGTATTGGATTGAAAGCAGTAGCATGGGGATTATTAACTGTATTGTATTTACAATTATGATAGGAATAGCTCTATTCATATGGTTTAAGTCATTTGAAGGAAGGGGAGAAAAGTAAATTATAGCAGTTAAGAAATTTATGGTAAGACCTAAGGAAATATGTTATTGTTTTATAATAGAAAGTTATAATAAAAGATAGGAGTTTAATGAGTGTTTCAAAAAATATGGAGGGATTTTAATGGCAGATATACTTGCAATTGATGATGAAGAAGGAATATTGAATATTATAAAAAGTGCATTGGAAAGGGAATGTCATTATGTAAAGACAGTAAGCAATCCAGCAGGTATTGATGATAATGAATATCTTAAATATGATTTAATACTCCTTGATGTCATGATGCCTGACATAGATGGATTTACATTATGCAGAAAAATAAGAAACTTAGTTGACTGTCCTATAATTTTTCTTACAGCAAAAACAATGGAACAGGATATTGTAACAGGACTCAGCATTGGTGGAGATGACTATATTTCAAAGCCATTTGGCATAAATGAACTGAGAGCCAGGGTGACAGCTCATTTGAGACGTGAACATAGGGAAAAACAGAATGCATTTTCAATTTCAAATGTAAAATTCAATATGATATCTAAAGAAGCATACTATGATAATAAACTCATTCCTTTCACAAAAAGTGAGTACAATATATGTGAGATTCTAGCCATGAATCACGGACAGGTTTTTTCAAAGGAAAGGATATATGAAAGCATATTTGGATTTGAAGGAAATAGTGATCTTACAGCAATTGTAGAGCACATTAAGAATATACGGAGCAAGTTTAGAAAAATAGGAATAAATCCAATTGAAACAGTCTGGGGGATAGGATACAAGTGGAAGTAATAAGAAATGAAAAACCTAGGGGAAAAAGTATTTCCAAGATTTTTGCGAAGTATATATTTGCTTTTTGTATTGTCATAATTTTATGTGCTGGTGCAGAATTTTTGTTATTTGCTTTAGGAATAAACAAAGGAATCATTCTGCCAGCCAATTATTATGAGCAGAAAATTGAAAAAAATAGAGATAAGATATCAGAGGCAGAATATGTTAATGACTTTATACCACAAGAATGTAATTATGCAGTTTATGATTCTGAAGGCAATATATATGAATCAAATGTTTCTCAGGATAAAGCATTGGAAATGTTTAATACTGTACAAAATAATGGTAGGAGCAGCAGTTATTATTATAAAGTAATACAGAGAAAAAATGGAATGTGCATAGCAGAATATAGAGTAAGGGCTTCTTTTTCTAATCCAGTATTAAACAAATATATTATAAATCCAGATTATCTTTTGAACTTTGGTTTTATAGTAATTTTTATAAGCAGCATTATTACTTTTTCAAGACTTTTCAGACGAAGATTGGAGAAGGAAATGAAAATATTAAAGAATACTACTGAAAAAATTCAGATGGAAAATCTTGATTTTAAAGTGAAGTACAGCAAAATAACTGAGATAAATGAAGTGATTATAGCACTGGACAAGATGAAGGAAGAACTTAACAAGTCACTTAAAAAACAGTGGCATATGGAGCAGATGAAAAATGAACAGATGGGAGCACTGGCACACGATTTGAAAACACCTCTTACAATAATTAAAGGAAATTCTGAGCTATTAAGGGAAATGAAGTTAGAAAAAGATGCAGCACAATTCAATATGAGCATTATAAATGAAGTAAAAAATATGGAGTTCTATATTAAGACACTTATTGAAATAATGAAATCTGAAAAAGAATGTGAACTTATAAAAAATAGGGTTAATTTAAAAGAGTTTACACAGGATATTATAGAAACTGGAAAATATTTATGCAGTAATAAAAATATAGAATTTCAAAGCAGAATAAATAATATTCCAGAATATATTACATGTGATAAATCTGCCATAAAACGTGCTTTAATAAATGTGATTTCAAATGGTACAGATTATGCAGGAGAAAATGGGAAAGTATTATTTATTGTTAAACTATATGAGCATAAAGTTATGTTTACAGTGGAGGATTCAGGAAGAGGATTTACAAATGAAGAGTTGAAATCAGCAGCAGAGCAGTTTTTTCAAGGAGATAAGAGCAGAAATTCAAAAAATCATTATGGAATGGGTCTGTATATTGCAAAAAAGCTATTTGAAAAGCATAATGGAAATATTTATTTTGAAAATTCAGCTGAACTTGGCGGTGCTAAAGTTACTTTGGAACTACCTTTGGAAGGTCAAGTTTTTTGAGTTAAATACTCTAAATATGAACTAAGTTCGTATTTAGAGTATTTGTTTATTTAAGTTTATATGAAATTATTACAAGGAATTTAAGGGATAGGTTATGCGATTAACCTTTGATATATAAAAAGAAATGTGATAATGTAATTATAGGGGATACAGTATTTGGAAAAGTTGTTTGTCACGTAAATTAATCAGTAAAAATATATGAAATTTAATTTTACCGTAACAAATTATTGATTTCATTTATATTCAATAGTATATGAAAAGGAGAAAATGTATGGTGTATGAAAACGACAACAGGAGAGTCACAATAAAAGATATTGCAGAGGAGCTTGGAGTAAGCACAGCAACAGTATCTAATGTGATCAATGGAAAGACTAAAAAAATATCACAAAAGACAATAGAAACAGTACAGAAAATGCTGGAAGAAAAACACTATATACCTAATATGGCAGGAATTCTTCTAGCTCAGAATAGTTCAAAAATAATATGTGTTGTAATTTCAAATCATGAGAAATATGAAGGAAAGATTTTTCAGGATCCTTTTGTATCGGCTTTAATAGATAATATTGCAATTAAAGTTGAAAAAAAACATTACTTTATGATGGTTAAGATTACAAATAATATTAGTGAGATAATTAAATATGCTTCTATGTGGAATATGGCAGGATTAATATTGATAGGCTTTTGCACACAGGATTATAACAGTCTTAGAAAACTAATACATATACCTTTTGTAGTTATGGATGGATTCTTTGAACCTGAGGAAAAGTGTGCAAATGTAAGCATAGATGATTTTCAGGGTGGATATTTAATGGGAGAATATCTCATAAAGCAAGGACACAGAAATATAATGTATGTATCAGATAATGACATGTGTATGGATCATAACAGATATATGGGATTAAAGCAGGCATTTAAAGATAAATGTACTGATGAAAATAATATTTATATTGAAATTATACCAATGCAGAAAGAAAAAAGGATAAGCTATTATAAATTTATAGAAAAGAAATTAAATAATTTTACAGCAATATTTTGTGCATCAGATGCATATGCAATTGAAGTTATGAATTTCCTTACTGACTTTGGATATAGTATTCCTAATGATATATCTATTGCAGGGTTTGATGATATTCCAAGTGCCCAAATTGTAAGGCCTGCTCTTACAACTATAAAGCAGAACATACAGGTGAGAGCTGAAAAAGCAATTTCTCTTTTAAATGAACAGATAACTGGTAATGTTAAAGAAAATAATGTAGTGCTGTCTGTTGAACTTGTAGAAAGAAGCAGTGTTGCACGTATTATAGGATGACTTAATATTTTGAAAAGCAGATTATAGTATAGGAAGGCAGGTTTATGGATTATGTTTAGTAAAAAGGAATTTCATAGGGAAATGTTCGATATAGCAATTCCAATCACTGTACAGAGTTTTTTTCAATCATCTGTCAGTGTTATTGATCAGATTATGGTGGGACAACTTGGTAGTGCAAACATCACAGGAGCAGGTTTTGGAGGAAAGTTTTCATCATTATTTTCTGTGACTGTTGCTGCAGTGGCAACAGGTGCAGGCATACTCATATCCCAGTATTATGGAAGCAGAAATAAGAAAGGGGTAAATGACAGTTTTGTATATAATTTGTATTTTTCGCTGATGATAGGAGTATTTTTTACCTTAATATCTACAATAATGCCAATAAAGATAATGTCAATATATTCTGCTGATCCAGAGGCAGTAAATTGTGCAGCATCTTATCTAAAAATAGTAGCAGCAGGATTTATACCAATGACATTAACTCTTATTATATCAACTTTACTAAGATGTATAGGATATGCAAGGTATCCTATGTGTGCAAGTATTATTTCAGTTATAGTAAATACTGTTTTTAATTATCTATTGATTTTTGGAAAATTTATATTTCCAAGGATGGGCATTAATGGGGCAGCCCTTGCAACAGATATAGCAAGAGTAGTTGAATTTATATTAATATTTATTTTCTTTTTAAAAGTTATAAAAAAGGAACAGTTATATATTTCATTTAGTATTTCTTTTAAAAAAGAATTTATTAAAAAAGTAATAATGATTTTATGTCCTATTTTAATATGTGAATTTTTATGGAGCCTTGGTGAAAACATATATGCAATGATATATGGAAGAATTGGAACAGATGCCTGTGCTGCTATGACTCTTACAAATCCTATCCAATGTCTTATGATAGGAGCTTTTTCTGGAATTGCATCTGCAGCAGGTATTATTACAGGAAAGGCTCTTGGAGATGACAGATATGATGATGCATATGATATGTCAAAGCAGATGGTGAAAATTGGAGTATTAGGTTCTTTATTTTTAGGAACAGTATTTTCTTTATGTGCTCCTTTATATGTAAAGATATTCCCAGTAGAAAATACATTAAAACAGGATACAGTATATATACTTTATGCATTTTCTTTAATACTTTTTGTTAAAGTTTCTAACATGATATTAGGAGGGGGAACATTGAGAAGCGGAGGAAACACAAAAATTGTCATGCTTATAGATATAATTGGTACATGGATTTTTGGAATACCAATGGGACTAGCTTCTGCGTTTATATTCAATCTTCCAATATATTATGTGTATTTAATATTGTCTTTAGAAGAAGTAGTGAGATTAACAATTTCATTAATAGTGTTTAAGAAGAAGATATGGATGAGAAACATTACGCAGTAGATTATATCGAATTATAATATTTAAATAATATGCGAATAAATGATTTGAATTTAATATAGGCAGTTATAGTAAAACAAAAAAATATATAAGCTGTATTATGAATATTAAAAGCTAATAAGGAGAGATTATTTATGAAGAGTATTGATGAGGAAAGAAAAATAGTTTTAAAGGAAGATTTAATAAAAGGGTTTAAAGATATAGGAGTAAAAGAAGGACAGTCTATAATGGTTCATACATCATTGAAAAGTCTTGGATTTGTATGTGGAGGTGCGCAGATTGTAATAGAAGCTTTAATACAATGTGTTGGAAATGAAGGCACAATAATGATGCCTACACAGAGTTGGAAAAATCTAGATCCAGAAGAGGGAGTTCATTGGGAGGAGCCTAAAGAATGGTGGCAGTTAATAAGAGATAACTGGCCTGCTTATGACAAAGATATAACTCCCACAAATACAATGGGACAAGTTGCTGAAATGTTCAGAAGATGGCCGGGAGCAAAAAGAAGCAATCATCCTGCACGCTCTGTTGCTGCATTTGGGAAGTATGCTGATTATTTAACCAAAGATCATGATTTAAGTAATATATTTGGGGAGGATTCACCAATTGACAGACTTTATAAGTTAGATGGGTATGTACTTCTTATAGGAGTTGGATATGATAAAAATACATCATTACATCTTGCAGATGCAAGAGCAGAGTATCCAGGAAAGCATAATGTAAATGAAAGCAGTGCAGTTATGGTTGATGGAAAGAGACAATGGGTCACATATAATACTCTTTTTGTTGATGGTGAAGATTTTGAAGATATAGGAAATGACTTTGAGAAAAATTATAAAGTGAATAATATTAAAATAGGAAACGCAGAAGTGAGATTGATGAAACAGAGAGAAGTAGTTGATTTTGCAGTTGAATGGATAGAAAAATATAGAAATTAATATCATTTGAACATTATGAAGAGAATATTAAAATAGAGAATTTAGAAGATTTCAAGGTGTTAAAGAATATGAATACACACATGATGTCAAGGTTATTAAGGATAATGGACTGCATTTTAACTTTTGTCCATGCCCTATGCTTGCTGAGGTAGAAAATCTTGAATCATATACATGGTGCTAGTGCACTACAGGCTACAGCAAGGTTCTTTTGACTGCAGTGTAGATGTTGAGCTTTTGAAAAGTATAAAAGCTGGTGATGATATGTGTCTTATAAAGATAATTCCACATGGTGAAATATGGAGGGAAGAAAAACATGGTATCAAAAATTATAATTATTGTAATTATTAAAGTTATTAACAGTATAGTGCATATTTAAAGGGGATAATTAAATATGAAAGATAAAAAGTAATTATATATTAAAAGCAAATTAAAGGTATTGTCCAGGAGCAGAAGAAGCTATGAAAGTTAAGAGGCATGCAGCCATAGAAATTATAAAGGTTAGAATAGAAGCGGTACTTGGATAAGAAAGTTTATCTCATACTGCTTTTATAAATCCTAGAATCAAAAGAATTGTATGAGCAGTCTTAAAATAATTAAATGATTTGCCAAAATAGTATTGTTTTTGCTTTTGGTTCATTTAGCATTTGGACCTATGTCAATATAGTAGACACATTTTTTTAGTTTTTTAAGCAGATTTTAAAATAAGATCTTCATAATCT
>NZ_CAKVKB010000055.1 GCF_934754915.1 uncultured Clostridium sp. | reverse complement strand
CCTTTTTTCTTTCTCATAAAACGCTTCCCTTTTTAATATTAATTATATATTCTAAAACATAATCAAAAAAATCTTACAAATCTTTTATTTTTCATTGTCAATTATCTATCATGTATTATCAATTACAACATATATCATTCTTTTATTCTGACTGTATCCACTCCTACTCCAATAGTTACATTTTTTATTTCATCTCCATTTTTTATAAAAATTGTTCTTCCTCCTCTAAATTTACCATCATTAGATAACTCCATTCTTATTCTTTTATCAGTAAAATATGAATAAGGTGATAACTCAATTATCTTAACTGCCATATTCCCTTTAGAATTACAGCCAAAATATGCTTCATTTTCATAAGAATTTGTTACTAAATACCCACTGCTATTTTCACTTCTACATATAAGTTTACCTAAAGTGCATAAATTCTGAATTTCATAAGTATCAGCTTCATGTTCCATATCTTTTTTTATAGTTCTCTCCATAGCAGATAAAGATATAGTTGCTGTAAATATGATCATTATCATAAAAATACAGATATTTATTTCTATAAGCGTAAATCCTTTTCTTTTATTCATTAACCAATTCCTTTCTGAAGCTGTGTAAAAAGCGGAAGCATAAAAAATAGAATAAATATGCACACTATTATTCCCATTACAACTACAAGAACAGGTCCTAATGACTTCAAGCATCTGTCCACTCTTTTTTGAATATCGTTTTCTAATTTTTCAGATAAATTTTCAAATGCTTCTGAAATCTTTCCAGTTTCCTCTTTTATCTTTACAACAGCTATAGAATAGTTAGATATAGTCCTGCTTTCTTCTAATGCCTCACTTAATGTATTTCCTCTAATAATACAATTTCTTATATCTATCATTTTTTTATTCATATATTCAAAGGATGTGCTTTCAATACAACAGTTAATTCCTTCCAAAATGCTCATTCCTGAATTAGTAATAATTGCAAGATTTAAAATAATCATATATTCAAAAATTTCTTTCACTATTTTTAATTTCAACATATAATTTAATTTGTCATTATTAATAGCCATTCTGATTATAATAAGTACTATAGCACTCCAGCAAAAAATATATGAAAAACCGCTTATATAACTTTCCTTAAAACTTCTTTGAAATTCATACACACTTTTATATAAATTAGAAGGATCAATACCCATGGATTGATAAATTCCATAAAAACCCGGAATTATATGTCCTATAAAAATAACTATAGCAAGAACTATTGAACACAATATAAAACAAGGGTATACACTTGCTCTTTTTATATTTTCTTTAATTACCTTTATTCTTTCATAATGTCTGCCGACATATATCAATGAATCATATAACCTTCCTGTATTCTCTCCAATAGATATGAATGTAGTAAATAATTTAGGGTATAAATCGTTATTTTGTTTAAAACCTTCACTTAAACTTTTTCCGCTTCTTATTTCTCTAAAAATCTTTCCTAAACTAGCTTTATATTTTTTATCTGAAACACTTTCCTGAACTAATAATAAAGCCTTATCTATTGGTATGCCATCCTTATAGATTTCGCCAAGATTTTTTGCTATAAATGAAACCTGTCTTTCTTTCATGGGTTTAATTAATCTTTGAAATTTTACATCTATGCTATT
Organism: uncultured Clostridium sp.; assembly: GCF_934754915.1. GTDB lineage: Bacteria > Bacillota > Clostridia > Clostridiales > Clostridiaceae > Clostridium. Next base: position 19,978 of record NZ_CAKVKB010000055.1, on the reverse strand, counting down.
AGATATTCTTCTTATATTTTTTAACCATGAGATTAAGGAAAACTTTATATAATCAAACATATTCCTCTTCATTCAGTCTTTCTCCTCTTATAAACTCATCATAATCTTCATATGATATCATTCCATTTACAAGCAGCCTTTCCAAATCTTCTTTCATGGCTTTATTGGAAGAATCATATGATTTCTTATTTATATTTTTTTCACCAAACCCAGAATTATAATAACAGACTGAACTTACAACTTTCCTTCCTTCATATCCTGTAAATCCACAATATTTACATCCACATTTTTTATATATCTTATAGTCTTTAAATCTCGTATTTTCATCCTCAGATTTGCATTTTTTGCATAATATTTTTATCAACCTTTGAGAAATTACCCCTATAAGACTTTCTTTAATCATATATTCTTTCACTCCCATATTTTCTAATCTCATAAATACTTCTTCAGGAGATTTGCAATGAAGTGTACTATAAACTTTATGTCCTGTTATTGAAGCATTAACACTTATCTGAGCAGTTTCTTCATCTCTTATTTCCCCTACCATAATTATATCTGGATCCTGTCTTAAAAGACTCTTTAATCCATTTGCAAATGTTATATCTAATTTTTTATTAAGACTCATCTGGTTAATATTTATCATTTCTATTTCTACTGGATCTTCCAAGGTTGTTATGTTCATCCCTTCAGTATCACTTTCTTTTAAAATAGTATAAAGTGTACTTGTTTTTCCTGAACCTGTTGGACCACATACTATCACCATTCCATTTTTGCAGGAAATCATCTTCCTTATACTATCTATCTTTTCTTCTCCAAATCCCAATTCCTCTAATGTGTAATTAAAACTATCGCAATATAAAATCCTTATTACAATTTTTTCTCCATGAATTACTGGAATAGTAGAAATTCTTAAATCATATTTTTTGTCATTATAATTAATGACCATCTTTCCATCTTGTGGCCTCCGCTTTTCTGCAATATCCATCTTCCCCATAATTTTTATTTTTGAAACAATTTTCACATAATCTTCACTTGATATTTTATATACAAGGACAAGAGATCCATTTATTCTATATCTTATATCTACCCAGTCAGATTTAGGTTCGAAATGTATATCATTTGCATTATCTTTTATTGCTTTAAATATAATTTCTTCCTCCAAGTTTTCTCCTTTGAAAGGAAAAAACATATTAATAATTTTTTCAAAATTTTTTTGTGAGGTTCTTTCAAATATAATGTTTTTTTTCATAAAAAATCTCAAAGATTCTTCTTCTATTTCTTCTTCATCTTTACTTAACAAAAATATATTTTCTGAATTTTCTCTAATTGGGATAACATTATATTTTTCACACATTTCTCTGCTGAAACGCTTAACAGTCCTCAAATCAATATTTTTTATGTTGAACTTTTCTATAAATACCACCCTCTATCTCCATATTTAGTTTAATTATGGACAATATTTTTTGTGTATATTCATGCTTTTCAAAAATATTTTATAAAATGTACTTATATTTTCATCCAAAACATAAAAACAGCAGATTAGATTTTCTTCTAATCTGCTGAATATTATCAATATTAAATTATATCTTTATCCAAGATAATTTAACCTATATTAATTTCATAATTTAAATATAATATTTCTAATTAATTTATGTATTCTACAAAGGCATAATCTGATGCTTCATCTGAAATACTGCTGACACTTCCATCTTTTGAATAAATATATACCTGTTCTTTTCCATTTTCTTGACTGTTCCTTCCTATAAATAATATATTATTGCTATCATCTTTTTTGATTCCCTTTTCAATATCAACTACTGATGGAAAATCATAAACCATTCTTTTGGCACAGCCTTTGTTTATTTCATATAATGAATTCACATTATCTTTTACTCTTCCTGCAAAAAATACATTACTGTCAACACATATTACATCTTTGATTTCTTCCACATCTTCCAGAAGTATTTCTACATCTTTTGTATCCTTATCCAGAATTACAAGCTGCCTTTCATTATCAAAATTAAGTTGAAGAAATAGTATATTATCAATAGTTCCTTTTAAATATGCAACATATCCCTCTTTCAATTTATATAAAAGTTCTTCTTTATTCGTTTCAATATCATATAAAAACAAACCATTTATTCCTTCATCACTAACCCCATAATATACAAGGGTTTTATCATCATACCAGTCATATAGGGTACCGGATATGGATACATTAGAATTTATTTTCATTTCCTTATTTTCTTCAATATTTATTACTTTCATTTTCATTCCATTATCATCAATAAAATATGAAATGTACTTCCCTTTAGGAGATAACTTCATATTCAAATAATCCTTCTGCTCAATTTTATATTCATTTTCCCCATGAATTGCAAAAGTATTATTTTCATTTATGTATACATAGCTGCCGCTATCTTTATCATAAGTCAATATAAGTTTATTATTTTCAGCCTTTATATATTTATCGTTATAATCATATAAATTATATCCGCCATCTTCACTTTTCAAAACTGCCCCTGAATTTAATTTTACATGCTCTGCCAGATTATCCTGCACTTCACCTTCTTTTTGACTGCAGCCTAAACTGAACAGAGAAAATACACTGAAAGCCAAAATACCTAAAAACCTTCTTTTATATTTTTTCATTTTTATCCCTCTTAATTATTATTTAGTTCCAGCTGTTATTTTATATGTGGCGGTCATGATTAAAATATATATGTTTCAATTAAAAAACCACAATGAATATTAAAATTTTTGCAATATTTTTTTATTATTAAAACATATATATTTTCCATTCACATAAAACAAATTTTACCAGCACCAAAATTTCATTATATACATTTTTTATTAAATTTCTACTTTTCCTTCAAAAGATACTTCTGCTGGTCCTTTCATATATACATCATCACCAGCAACTTCAATAATAAGTTCTCCACCAGGAGCTTTCACAAAAATCTCCTTTTCTTTATCCACTAACCCAAGTTTTTTTGCAACAACCACTGATGCTGAACATCCAGTTCCACATGCCAATGTAGCTCCTGCTCCTCTTTCCCATGTGTTTACTTCTATATGTGTATCATCTATTACTTTTACAAAATTTATATTGCTTCCTTCCTTAAAAAGTTTATTTTTTTCTAAATTAGGACCGTCTTCAGTTGCTGTATACTTTTCTTTATCTTCAAAAATAACAGTATGTGGTACACCAACAAGAACTGTAGTAGCTTTGTATGTTTTCCCATTTGAAACAATTTCACTATCTATAAATGATTCCTTTTGATTCAATGGAATATCTTCTGCTTTGTATGATGGTTTTCCCATATATACTTTTACATACTTCACTTTCTCATTTTCAAGAATTATTTCTATCACTTTTATTCCATCTCCAGTTTCTACTGGAAATTCAGTTTTATCAACTAATTTATGTTCAAATACATACTTTCCAAAACATCTTATTGCATTTCCACACATATTTGCCCTTGAGCCATCTGCATTAATTATAACCATTTTAGCTTCTGCCTCTTCTGATTTTCTCACTATTACAAGACCATCTGCACCAATTCCATAATGTCTGTCACACAGTTTTACTGCTAATTTACATTCATCTTCTATTTTATTTTCAAAATCCTCTATAAATACAAAATCATTTCCTGCACCCTGCATCTTATAAAACTTCATTATTCTTCCCCCAATTCTAATTGATCTTCATAAATTAAATACTACTTATTAAATAATAAAAGTATTGAAGCTAAATTACAATAAATATTATAAATTTTTCATAAATTTATAATATTTATTGTCTCTTTTAAGTAAAATAAACTCTATTTGTTTTAGGAAAAAAACTAATTAATTATTCATATATCAATTGAATTGATAATCTTCTTCTTATAATGTTATACTATTCTTAGTATTATCAAAGAAAGGTGAACAACAATGGCATTAGATGGAATATATTTAAACAGTTTGATGAAATCATTAGAAAATACTCTTTTGGGATCTAAAATAGATAAAATAAATCAGCCTGAGAAGGATGAAATAATATTAACAATAAGAAAAGACCGTAAAAATTTGAAACTTTTAATTTCTTCATCTCCACGATTTGCAAGAATTCATTTAACTAACACAGTAAAAGAGAATCCAATAAAGGCCCCTATGTATCTAATGGTTTTGAGAAAATACATATTAGGCGGAAGAATTATAAAAGTCACACAAAAAGATAGTGATAGAATAATTATTTTAGAAATAGAAAACAGAGATGAATTAGGATTTGACAGTGTATATTCACTTATAGTAGAAATAATGGGACGTCATTCAAACATAACTCTTGTAAGAAATAGAGATAATAAAGTAATGGAATCAATAAAACATATAACTCCAGATATAAACAGTTATAGAGTTCTTTATCCTGGAGTAAATTACATATTTCCACCAAAATCAGAAAAATTGAATCCTTTTAACTGTACCTATGAAGAATTCAATAATTATATAAGTATAAAAAGCATAGTTTTTGATGATAAATTCTATTCTTCATGTTTTACAGGAGTAAGCAGATTGTTATCTCAGGATTTATACTATATACTTTCTCAAAAAATAGCTTCTCCTACAAGAATTGAAATTTATAATAATTTTAAAGAATTAATAGATAATCTTGATGAAAATATTTCTTTTAAAATATATACTACAAAAACTGGATTAATCAAAGATTTCTATTCTTTAGATCTTCCTTTTCTTGAAAAAGACTATAATTCAATAAACTATGATGACCCAAATAAACTAATGGATGATTTTTATAGTAAAAAAGATAAACAAGATAGACTTCAAAATAAATCAACAGACCTTCAAAAACTTATTCATACTAATATAGAGCGATGCAGAAAAAAATCAAATATACTTAATGAAACATTGAAGGAATGTGAAGAAAAAGAAGATTTAAGAATAAAAGGTGATCTTCTCACTTCATTTATATATACAATAAAAAAAGGCGATTCAGAATGTACTCTTTTAAATTTTTATAATGAAAACGAAGAAGAATATATGACTATAAAATTAGACAGCAATAAAACACCTTCTGAAAATGTGCAGAAATATTATAAAAAATATAATAAGCTCAAAGTTTCAGAAGAATACGCACAAATGCAGCTCTCTAAAAATGAAGCAGAAATAAAATATCTCAATTCTGTTCTTACAAATATATTAAATGCTGAAACTTATGATGAAATCGATGAAATAAAAAATGAACTTGTTGAAACAGGATATATAAAATTCAAAAAGCACTCTAAAAATTCAAAAAAGAGTAAAACATCAAAACCACATCACTTTGTATCAAGCGATAACATTGATATATATGTAGGAAAAAATAATATTCAAAACGATTATTTAAGTTTGAAATTTGCTAATAAGAATTACTTATGGCTTCATGCAAAAGATATTCCTGGCTCTCATGTAATTGTCTGTGCATTTGATGTTCCAAATTCAACATTGGAAGAAGCAGCTATTATTGCAGGCTATTATAGTAAAGGAAAAAATTCTTCTAAATTATCTATTGATTATACTAAAGTAAAAGAATTAAAAAAACCTAATGGTGCAAAACCTGGAATGGTAATATATCATACTAATAAAACTATTGTTATAAATCCTAATGATTTTTCAGAGAAATTTGATGATCAGATATAAGATGTAATAATGTATATGCTGCAATTAACAATGAATGATAAAATCTATGCAATATTTCTTTTATTATTATGTTATTTCATATGTTATTGTAATTTTAATTAGTAATATGTATTAAAACAAAAGAAATGAACAAACTTGTATGTCTGTCCATTTCTTTTTTATTAAAAGCATTAATAGAATATTATATGAATAAATCAAATTTCTTCATAGTTTCCTCTAACATATGTACATTATTGTTAAAACACTCTTCTTTTTCAGCTTCAATAGATACTATTAAAGCATTTATAAGACTTAATGGTGCCACAAAAGATTCTATTGCTTTTGAACCTTTACTCAATGCTGTAAGGGTAACATCAGCATATGGAACAAGAGGTGAAAGCATACTATCTGTTATAGCAATTGTAACTGCTCCTATCTTCTTTAAATGACTAAATATTTCTACTGTACTTCTTGCATACTTTTCAAAGCTTATTCCTATTATTACATCTTTGCCTCTTTCTTTATTAATCTGTTTAGGCATCTGTTCAATATTCTCAACTATAACCACATTATTAAACATCAAATCAAGATAATATTTTAAAAATACAGCTAATGCAACTGAACTTCTCTTTGCAACTATATATATTCTTTCTGAATTAAGGAGAAGATTAACACACTTTCTTATTTCAAACACATTTAAACTTTCAACTGTTTCTTTTATATTATTCATGTCATCCTCAAATATTTCATACACAGCCTGTTCTTTATTAGACAGATCATCTCCTCCAAGTTTTATTCGTTCACTATTATTTACCTGCTGTTGCATAGATTTTTGAGTATCTTTTAAAAATTCCGGATATCCACTATATCCTAAAAATATAACAAACCTTGTAACCGTTGCTATACTTACACCTGCTAATTTTGCTAATTTTTCCACTGTTAAAAAAGGTGTGCTATTTGGATGTGCTAATATATATTTTGCTATTTTTTCTTGCGCTTTACTCATATTAGGTAATTTTTCTGCCACTCTTTGATACACTTCGCCCATTAATTATACTCCTTTCTTTAAAACCGATTTTCTTATTGTTTATAAATTAAACTTATATAAATACATCATTATTAAATAAGATAAAAAAAACGATGCTAAACCCTTTTGGTTATTTAGCATCGTTGCCTTTAAATATTTTATTAAATATATTTTACCATATAAAAATATATATGTAAATATATTTTCTATTATTTTCAGCTATCCAATAATAGCTTTTATAAGAGTATCTCCGTCATTTTTTATTTTATCATTATGAAAATATTGATAATAATAACATTTTATTTTACCATTATATAATTTTCTATTCTTGCTTGATTTAATTCCCAATGTTTTTTCAAAAGGTTCAAATGAAGTAAGTATATTAAAATCCCATGTATCAAGTCTTCTCTTAACAGTTCCAATGTGCTTATACAGTTCATCAAGTGCTTTCTTTTCTCCAATTCTTTCACCATATGGAGGATTAGTTATTATAAATCCATTTTTTCTTGATGTAGAAAACTCCATAAAATCTCTTTTTTGAAATTTAATGTACTGACTTACTCCTGCTTTTTCAGCATTTTCCATGGCTACTTTAAGAGTTCTATAATCTATATCATATCCAATTATCTTTATATCTTTATGTCTTTCTGAATTTCTTGCACCATCTCTTACAGATTCAAACATCTCTTTATCAATAGTAGGCCATGTTTCACATACAAAATTTCTATTTACGCCAGGTGCTATATTAAGTGCTATCATTGCTGCTTCAATCAATATTGTTCCAGATCCGCAAAATGGATCAATAAGTTCAAAATCACTATTCCATCTTGAAATAAGAAGCATAGATGCAGCCAAAGTTTCCTTTAATGGAGCAATACCTGCAAGTTCTCTATATCCTCTTTTATGTAAACCAGGACCTGTAGTATCTATTGTAAGTGTCACCACATCCTTCAAAATAGATACTTCAATTTTATATACTGGACCACTTTCGCTAAACTGCTTTATTCCATAGCTTTCACTCATACTATTTACAATTGCTTTCTTAACTATTGACTGACAATCAGGAACACTATGTAATGTAGATTTTATTGATTTTCCTGTAACATGCATAACTCCATCTTCTGGTATAAGTCTGCTCCATTCTACTTTCTTAGTCCCCTGAAATAATTCTTCAAAAGATCTCGCTTCAAACTCCGCCATTTTTATAAGAACTCTGTCAGCAGTTCTCAAATGAATATTAGCAATTGCAATATCCATCTCATCGCCTTCAAAAGTAACTTTTCCATTTTCTATCTTTAAATCTTCATAACCTAATGCCCTTAGTTCCTTTGCTGTTATGCTTTCAATACCAAAAGTACTTGTAGCAATTAAATCATACATCATATTTTTATCTCCTTTTATTCTTCACTGGCAGAATCATATATCTTAACAGAATCATCACCATCAATTTCTTTTAAGCTCACTGCTATCACTTCATTTTTTGATGTTGGAATATTTTTCCCTACATAGTCAGCTCTTATTGGAAGTTCTTTATGACCTCTATCTATAAGTACTGCAAGCTGAATAGCTATAGGCCTTCCCACGTCAATTATAGCATCAATAGCAGCTCTTATTGTCCTACATGTATAAAGAACATCATCCACAATTATAACTTTCTTATCTTTTACATTAACACCAAGATCCAAATTTTTAACCATTGGCATTTCCTCTAAAGTTGACAAATCATCTCTATATAATGTTATATCAACATACCCAACTGGAACTTCACGTCCTTCAATTCCTTTTATGTATTCAGCAATTCTTTCTGCTAATGGATATCCTCTTGTCTTTACCCCTATCAGTACTATATCTTCAACACCTTTGTTTCTTTCAATTATTTCATGTGAAATTCTAATTAAAGTTCTATTAACAGCTTTTTCATCTAACAATATAGCTTTTAATTTCATATAATTTCCTCCTTAATATCAACCGGCCTTTATATCTCATTTCTAAGCTTATTAAGCAAATCTTCAAAATATTGTGGGAGCTCACTTGTAAACTCCATATATTTCCCACTTCTAGGGTGTATAAATCCTAAAGTCTTTGCATGAAGTACCTGACCTTCAACCTTGAATTTCTGTCTTTTAAATCCATATAAAGGATCACCAACAAGAGGAAAACCTATAGAAGACATATGAACTCTTATCTGATGAGTCCTTCCAGTCTCAAGAACACATTTTATGAGTGTATATCCATTATACCTTTCAAGAACTTCATAATGGGTTACAGCCCTCTTTCCATCTTCAACTATTCCGATCTTTAATCTGTCCTTCTTATTTCTGCCTAAAGGCTTATCAATTGTTCCACTATCATTTTTAAGTCTTCCTTCAATCAAAGCATAATATTCTCTTTTCATTGAATGATCTTTTAATTGTTCACTTAGTTTATTATGAGCTTCATCATTTTTGGCAACAACAAGAATCCCTGAAGTATCTTTATCTATTCTATGTACTATGCCAGGTCTTATAACTCCATTTATACTTGATAAATCTTTGCAGTGATATAATAAAGCATTTACCAAAGTTCCATTATAATTTCCCGGCGCAGGATGAACCACCATTCCCTGTGGTTTATTCACTACAATTACGTCTTCATCTTCATAAACAATGTCGATTGGTATATTTTCTGGTTCAACTTTTAAAATTTCTGGTTCTGGTATTATTATTTCAATTTCATCAGATTTTCTAAGTTTATAATTGCTTTTAGGTATTTTTCCATTAACCTTTATATTTTCCTTTTCAATTAGTCCTTGAATAAATGACCTAGATTTATCTTCAAATATTTGTGTTAAATATTTATCTATTCTAATTCCTTCATCTTTTTCATCTACAGTGATCAGTGTCTTTTCCATAAACAGACCCTTTCCTCTAAATATTCTCTAAAATATTATATTATAATCAAATTTAATTTACAATGTAAAGTTGTATTCTTCTTTAGCTCAAACTTATATCCTGCTAAAATTATAATAAAAAATAAAAACTTACCTAAAGAATAACTCCTTAGGTAAGCTGTAAATACAAAATAAATGTTTTAATTATTATAATAACTTATTATTACAATTAAAAGTATTAATCTTCTTTAACAAAAAAGCTTTTGATTTCATTTAAATCATCTGCAAAATCAGACTCTGAATTTTCTTCCTTTACCAAATCTTCAGAACTTTCTGTAACAGCTGCTTCCTTTTCACATATTTCTTCATCTTCTAATGGTTCAGAAACATTATAATTCTTTATAAAATCTTTTTCTAAATCATCAAATGTTTCCATCTGTGTATTCATAAAGTTTCTATACTTAGCTCTAAACTTTATAAACTCTTGTTTTACTTTTTCATACTCATCATTTATTGTAATCACATCATTATGAGCTTTATCCATAATTTTTTGAGCTGCTTCATTTGCATTTTTAACCATCATTTCAGCTTCTTTTTTAGCTGAATTTTTAGCTTGTTCTGCAGCATTTTGCGCCAACAATAATGTATTTTGAATTGTTGATTCTATTTTTGAATAATGCTCAACTTTTTCATTTAGATTTGTAATCTTTTCTTTTAAATTTGCATTTTCCTTGTATAATTCTTCATAATTTTCAACAATTTCATCTAAAAATTCATCTACTTCATCTGCAGAATATCCTCTTAATCCTCTTTTGAATTCTTTATTATTTATGTCCATTGGAGTTAATTTCATAATTTCACCTCTAAAATTTTATGTATATTTTTTTATACTCACTTTCAGCCTTCCGCTTTTACTTGTTCCAATAATGCTTCCTAAAATAAATTTGCCAATCCCTCGGATTGTAATTCTTTCTTCTTCTTTAACTTCATAACTTTTGTTTCTTACTTTCACATAATCAATAAGAATTTTTCCTTGATCAATCATCATTTGCGCCTTATTACGTGAAACATTAGCCAATTTTGAGACTATACCATCAATTCTCAAAGATGAAACCAAAATCACTTCTTCTTTAAAACTAAATTGGGGTAAAGATTCACACTGTTCTAAAACTTCAACTTTACAGACCGTTTTTCCTATTTTATCTATATTACTTATAAGAAAACCTTCAATATCCTCATGAACCGGCACATAACAAGTATCTCCTTTCACTAAAAGGTCTCCTATCTTGTTACGTTCTATTCCAACAGCCAATATTCCGCCTAAAAAGTCCTTATGAGTAAGCTCATTAAACTTAGAAGTGTTTTTTATCTTTAATAATTTCATAGGAAAGGGTGTTTCATAAATATTATTAAAAGAAATCATCCTTCTTTCAGAATCATCAAACACCCCATTACTTTCCACTTTAAAAGAACTGCTGTTAAAAGTATTTTCAAACCATCTCCATATATTAGGAGGATAAAAATTGTTTCCAAACATAGGTATATCTTTTTCTTTAGCTAATTTACATTTTTCATATAAATTAAGCACTTCATTTCTATCTTCATCACCAAATTCTTTTGCTATTATTTCTCTCATATCTAATACAACAGATTTATTAAAAGAACTCTTATTACATCTAAAATAATCATAGCAATAAATGGTGAAAAATCAATTGGTAAATTTCCTAATAACCTATCTTGAAGTCTTCTGCAAGGTTCAAGTATTGGAGTTGTAATTTTATAAACAATCTCCATAAACTGACTATATCTAAGTTGTGGAACCCATGAAGCAATACATTCAGCCAGTATTGCAAATTCTATTATCCTAAATATTATACTTATAATTTCCAGCAACATTTTTCCTCCTATTTAGACCAGTTAAATAATGCTTTTGAACTTAATTCATTCTTTAATTCGTTTGTTACTTCAACATTAGATGGTGAAAGAAGATAAACACCTTTTTCAATCTGTTGTAATTCGCCTCCTAATGCATAGCAAGAGCCACTTATAAAGTCTAATAATCTTTGTGCAATCTTTAATTCTAAGACTGTAGTATTAACCAATACTATTCTTCTATTCTTTAAAGCTTCACAAATTTCTGTTGCTTCTTCATAATCAACTGGTTTAGTTATTGTAACTTTTACTGATGTTGAAGTATGAATATTTACAACCTTATTATTCTTTTTATTTGTTATAACAGGTTCTATTGTCTCTTCTTCATCTTTTACTTCACTTTCATATTCTTCATCTTCATAATCTTCATAGTCTTCATAATCTTCAAACCCTAGTAATGATTTAACTTTTGATAAAACATTATTGCTCATAAATTAACTCCTCCTATTTTTTATTATAATTTCTTTCTCCAAAAATTCCAGTTCCAACTCTGACAAGAGTAGATCCTTCTTCAATTGCAGTTTCATAATCATGAGTCATTCCCATTGATAAAATCTGCATAGTTATATTTTTGAAGTTTCTAGTTTTTAGTTCATCAAATATAGCTTTAGTTTTCTTAAAGTATTTTCTATTACTTTCTTCATCACCTTGAGGGATAATAACCATTAATCCCTTTACAGATACGTGTTCACACTTTTCAATCTCCAAAATAAAATCTTCAAGATCTTCTTCAAAAATTCCAGTTTTGCTTTCTTCTCTTCCAATGTTTATCTGAATTAAAACATCAGCAGTCTTACCTGCTTTTCCAAAAACTTTCTCTATCATATTTAATAAATTCACACTATCTAAAGAATGAATCAAAAAAACTTTATCTACTAAATATTTAACTTTATTAGTCTGTAAATGTCCAATAAGATGCCATCTAACGTCTTTGTGAAAATTTTCATACTTTTCTACAAGCTCTTGCACTTTATTTTCTCCAAAATCTCTTATCCCACATTCATAAGCTTCTTCTAAATATTCTAATGGTTTTGTTTTTGACACAGCAAGAAGCTTTACATCATCTGGTATTTTATTTTTAATACATTCTATATTTTCTTTTATTCCCATTGTAATGCACCTTTAAACTTAATCCTTTCTTTGCCTCATTATTTTTATATTCTATATAAAATTCAAATTTCCTTCAATGGAAAATAATTTTTTATTTTAAATTTTCATCTCTCTCCATATAGACAACATTACTATCTGCACTTGATGCTGGTATTGTTATATTTTCACGTTCTTCTATTTCAACAAACAGTTTTTTTATCATGAGCTGTTTTACATGGCTTCCATCTTCTAAAAGTGATGCTTTAAGTTTTTCTGGATCACCTATAGCATAAATTTTAAATGGTGCGGACTCCATGTCTGAATCGTCAAATTGTATAAATGCCCATGCACATATTACACCAGACCATGGAACAACACGGTGATTATTTACACTTATTGCCTCAGCACCTGCCTGACGTAATTCATTTAACACAAGTGCCATATCATTATCATGAAGAAGTTTATTCATGATTTCATCATATCCTTCACTTTTTGCATCAGTAACCCCGTCATTTAAAGTCAATACTATTCCAGGACCTTCAACTTCTGAAAAACCTGTGAACATTTCATAATCTGTTATCTGTTCTTTCATATCTTCCAATATTTCATCATTTTTCACATCATCTTGTTTATATTGATTTATTTTTATATTAGCTTCAACATTGCTTTCTTTAAGAGCTCCTATTTCCTTATAAAGTCTAGATCTTTCCTCCATGGCTTCATGATATTCCATTGTATTTAATGAAGTATACTTATTTTCTCTGTCAATATTAAAATTAATAGAAATTAGAAATCCTAACAACAAAGTGGCTATTAAAATAAAGAAGTTTTGAGGTTTTTTCTTCACTTTGCACACCCCTTATATATTATCAAACTGTTGTTTTTCCTTTATCTTTTTTCTCATATTTTTTATCTTTTTATGTTTAAGCTGTTCTAGTAAAAGTCTTCTTATAATTGCAAAATTATCAAATATTCTTCCACCAAATACAATTACTGCTGCAATATAAATAGGTATTCCCAGCTTATCTCCTAAATAAGCAAGAAGTGCTGCTAAAAGTGCATTACCAAAGAAACCCGAAATAAATATGTCCGGCTGAAAATTCTTAGATAAACTTGCTCTAACAGCTCCAAATACTGAATCAAGACATGCCAATATAGCAACTGACATATATGCTGAAAGTTTATCTGATATATTTACATCTAAGACAAAACCCAATATTATTCCAATTAACAATCCTATTGTTGCAATCACTTTACTATCTCCTATTCTTTAACTGATTTTATAAATTCACTTTTTAATGACTGAGTAGTTTTAGCAATAAAAATTTCATCTTCTGATTTTATTTCATTATTGTAGTTTAATAGTGCAAGATATTCCAAAGATCCTGGGAAAGATACTCCCACATTAAGTCTTCCTTTATCTCCTATAGCTTTTATTACAATTTTCTCATTTGGATAAACTCTTCCTGCTGATCCGATTGATATTCCATTACCTGCAGTTTTTATCCCTGTCTGTGGGGTTATTCTCATATCATTTATAGAAATAGCTTCTGCACCTGAATACCATAAAAGATTTACTAAATGAACTATTTCATCTTCACCAATATCTCTGCTTGTATCATTTGAATTAGCATTAAAAATTGATGTTTTAGGAGTTATTGTGATGACCACTCCAGGACCTTTTACATCTACCACTCCAAGCTGCATTCTTGCTGCATCAAGCTGATTCTTTATTTCTTTTCCCACATCTCCATCTTTTGCAGCAGCTTCTTCAAGCTGTTTTAATTCATCTGATAGTTTTGAATTTGTTGCTGCCAATTCTTCCTTTTCTTTTCTAAGATTCTCTATTTCAGAAATAACATCTTGTTGATTGTATATATTCATATTAGTAGAATTCTGATTAGATAGAACCTTAAATTGATATGATAATAAAAAACCAAGCAATGCGCAAACAAAAGCTATAAATATCTGTGATTTAGACACCTTCATTTTCAATATTCCCTTCTTCACTTTTCTCTTCTTTATAATACACTGGAGAGCCATCAAAACCTACATCAACATATCCTTTCTGAATACCTATTTCTGTATTTTCAACAATATGCATCAATTTATTCATTTTATCAGGTATATTCTCATCATTACCTAGTCTTCCTTCAACATCTCCAATATATACTTTTATATTCATAAAATCACTTAAATCAATATAATCAATTTTAAAATTTGTTGGATTTGTTTCAGCTATCTGAGAAAAAATATCCAAAATATTAATCATTCTCAAGTTTTCACTTATTGCACTCCCAAGTTCCATATTATCAATTTTATCATCAATACCCAACATCCGTATTAAATTTCTATTATCAATATTATCTGTTTTTTCTAAAAGCATTCCTTTTTCACTAAAAACATAATACATACCATCTTTTTCAACACAAAACACTCCCTGCTTTTCAGTAATCCTTATATTTACTTGTCTAGGATAAGTTTTTGTTATTTCAACAGTTTTTACATATGGATTTTCTTCTGCTGTTTTTATTATGTCACCTTTTTTAATAAAAAATATATTTTGCCCTATTAAATACTCTGTTCTTTCTTTTACATCCTCTCCACTCATTGCAGGATTTCCAAGAATTGAAACTTTCTTAATAAGAAATACATTTGATTTTGTTATAAATAAAATTATTCCAACTATCAATATTATACACATAAGTATAATCTTCTTTACCAATTTTCTTTTACGCTGCCTTATAATAAATTCATTTGTAGGCTTTTTGGCTGATTTTATTTTTCTCACCTCTATCTAAATAACAATTTCTTAATTTAATAAATTTCATATATATAATACCACTTTGCACATGTATTTTCATTACATTTTTATTTGAGTGAAGATTTTTCATATTACTATAAACATCAAACCCAAATCGATATATAGAATGTAGTAATTAAAAGTAGATACTATATATTGATTGAGATTATATAAATATAATTATGAAGCATTCACCAATAAATAATCTTCTGAAAAATAATCTTAGATTTCTTATTTAAAAAACAGAATAGCAAACATTCATTTACCATTCTGCTTTAAATTCATTTTAATTTTTAATTTCTTCTTTTCCTTCTATCTGTCTTGATATGTTCAATAGTATACCCATTGCTGTCATATTTACAACAAGTGAAGTACCTCCATAACTTATAAAAGGTAATGGAACTCCTGTAACCGGCATTGAGCCTGTAACTACTGCAATATTTATTATACATTGTATTGCTATTACAGATGTAATTCCAACTGCTAAAAATGTACCATAAGTATCCTTTGCTTTAAGAGCAATATTTATCCCTCTCCATATAAATATTAAGAACAGAGCTATTATAAATATACATCCTATTAATCCAAGCTCTTCACCTATTATTGAAAATATAAAATCATTATGGGGTTCTGGCATATATAAAGTCTTCTGTCTTGACTGTCCAAGACCAAGACCAGTTATTCCTCCAGCTCCTAATGCATAAAAAGACTGTATAAGCTGATACCCATTTTTAGCTGCATCTTTCCATGGATCAATGAAATTAAGCAGCCTTGCTTTTCTATAAGAACTTGAAAGTGTAAAAAACGTAGCAGCTGCAAACATAGCTGGAGCTACAATTCCAAATAAATGAAAGTTCCTAGCTCCTGATACAAAGAGCATTATAAAAGTAACTATCATTATTACAGATGCTATACTTAAATTTTTTTCAGCTAGAATCAATGCAGCAAAGAAGCCTGATACACACAAATATGGTACAACTCCTGTCCAGAAATTTTTTATTCCTTCTCCTTTGGCTTCCAATCCCATAGCTAAAAATAGTACCACTGCATATTTAGTAAGATCTGATGGCTGAAAGCTTAATGGTCCAAGCTGTATCCATCTTTGTGCTCCATTTACATCTGGAAAAAGAAAAACTGCCAACAATAACGGTATACATGCTAACAATAATGCTATTGAATACTTTTTTATCTTATGATAATCAAATCCCATCATGAAAAGCATAGAGCCTAATCCGAGCGGCACTAAAAGAAGTTGTTTCTTTAAAAACAACATGCTATCTTTAGATGTAAACATAGCATAATATGAACTTGCAGAATATATCATAACTGTGCCTATTGCCACAAGAAGAAGTACTGTATAGAATACACCATAATCTATTTCACCCATAATTCTCTTTCTTTTCCTTCTGGGCTTATTGACTTTCATATATAAATCCTCCCAATAAAATTACTATATTGCTATAAATCCAATTAAACATAACACTGCTGTTATTAATGAAAATACAGCAACTATCTTTACTTCACTCCATCCACATTGCTCAAAATGATGATGAATTGGAGCCATTTTAAATATTCTTTTACCAGTCTTTTTAAAATATGTTACCTGAATAATAACTGATAATGTCTCTATTACATACATCAATCCAACAATTACTACCCATAATTCCATTCCAAGCATTAATGCAATTGTACCTACTGCACCTCCTAATGCTAAAGAACCTGTATCTCCCATAAATATTTTTGCTGGAAATGCATTATATTTTAAGAAACCTAGCAATGCGCCACATAAAGCTATTGAAAACACTGCTACATCTGTATTTCCAGATTTAAAAGCTACGATTGTAAAAAAAGTAAGAACTATTATTGTAACACTTGTTGCAAGACCATCAATACCATCTGTTAAATTTACTGCATTTGTTACTGCAGCATAATATAAAATTATAAAAGGTATATATAATATTCCAATATTTAATTTAAATCCATTTGTAAATGGTATTATGATTCCAGTTCCTATTTTCATATATCCATAAAACGCTAATGCAACTGAGAATAGAAGAAGCAGTATCATTTTTTGTCCAGCTCTAAGTCCTAAATTATCTTTATGGATTATTTTCAACATATCATCTAAAAATCCTATAAAACCAAATGCTAAAAATGAATATAAAATTATCATTTTAGGATCTGAAAGACTAGGTCCTGTAATCAACATTGTAGCTGCAACTGAAATAAAAAATATAATTCCTCCCATTGTTGGTGTTCCAGCTTTTTTCTGATGACTTTTAGGTCCCTCTTTTCTTATATTCTGGCCAAATTTTAGAGTGTGTAATATAGGTATAAATATAGGTCCAAGTACTAATGAAAATATAAGTGCTATTACTAATGGTGCTAAAAGTGTCGTACTAAACAGGTTGTTTGTTGTTATTAATTCCATTTTATCTGCCTTCTTAGGCAGTTCACCTCCTTCGTATTTATGTTTTTATAATTCCTTCACTATTTCTTCAAATCTGGCACTTCTTGATGCCTTTATTAAAATAGTATCATTTGGATCTATCATTTTCTTTAATGAACTTATCAATTCATCCTTTGTATTAAATACCAATGTATTTTCTCCAAATCCTTCTTTATAATTTTCTTTATATTCTCCAGTTGTAAACAGAAAATCTGCCTTTTCCTTTGCAAACTCTCCTACTTCTTTATGTGCTCTATTTGAATAATCTCCTAGTTCACCCATAGTCCCAAGAACAGCTATTTTTCTACCTTTATTATAGCTATTCAAAACATTAAGTGCTGCTTTCATTGAATCCGGATTTGCATTATATGAATCATTTATAATTACAAAATCATCTTTTTTTATAAGTTCCAGTCTCATTGAAGTTGCTTTAAAATTATTAAGACCTTTTTCCATCTCTTCAAATGTAAGTCCAAAATCTTTTGAAATCTGTATTCCAAGCAACGCATTTAATACATTATGTTCTCCAACCATATTTAATGTGAATCTATGTTTTTCATTTCCACATACAGCATCAAATGAAGTAGTTTCACATGTAAGTTCTATATTTTCAGCATACATATCATATTTTGAATCATATCCAGTTCTCTGTATAACTGCATTTTTGTAGTCTTCATCTTTTACAGTTTGAAGCATATCATTTTCACAATTTATTACAACATAATTATTTTCTTCAAAAAAGTTAGTAATGCTCATCTTCTCTTTAAGTATATTTTCTCTTGTTTTCAAGTATTCTATATGAGCTACCCCTACATTTGTTACTGCTGCTATGTCTGGATGTGCTATTTTGGCAAGATTATTTATTTCTCCAAAATTGCTTGTTCCCATTTCTAATACAGATATATCATAATCTTTATTTAATTCGAAAATCATAAGAGGAAGCCCTATTTCATTATTAAAATTTCCTTGTGTTTTGAAAACTTTATATTTTCCACTTAAAAATGCTGCAATGAGGTCTTTTGTAGAAGTTTTTCCTGTAGAGCCAGTAACCCCTACAACCTTTATTCCCAGCTTATTTCTATAATATTCAGCAAGATCAGCAAGAGCGCTTTTAGTATCTTTTACCTTTATAATTGTACCTTTGTTATTTAATTCATTTTCCTTAAAATTAATTTCATCTACTATTACAACAGAAGCCCCTTTTTCTATGGCACTTACAGCATAATTATTTCCATTAAAATTAGCTCCTTTTAGTGCAATAAATAGATTGTCTTCTTCTATTTTTCTTGTATCTGTTGAAATTTTATTAAATTTTCCATCATTATTTTTAATTATCACTTCACCTTTAACAACTTCTATCACTTCTTTTATGTTTAAATCCAAAATTATGCACCCCTTTGTTCAATCAAGAAATAATAATAAAATTCTAAAATCCTATGTATTATCATCTCTCTCAATATATACATTTATTTCTTAACTTATCTTAAGTTATCTAATATATCTTTAACAACTTCTCTTTCATCAAAATGTATAGTTTTATCCTTTAATATTTGATAAGTTTCATGTCCCTTACCTGCAATTACTATAACATCATCTTTTTCTGCTAATTCAATAGCTTTTTTGATTGCTTCATATCTGTTTTCAATAATAATATAATTATCCTTGTCAAGACCAGCCTTGATATCTTCAATTATTGACATGGGATCTTCACTTCTTGGATTATCGGAAGTTATAATTGCTAAATCTGCAATATCTATTCCAATCTTGCCCATCTGAGGTCTTTTCACTTTATCTCTATCTCCACCACATCCAAATATAGCAATAAGTTTTCCTTTAGTAAATGCTTTTGCTGTAGTTAGTATATTTTCTAAACCATCAGGTGTATGTGCATAATCAATTATTATTTCATATGGGAGATTATACTCTTTTCCCACTCTTTCACATCTTCCTGGAACAACTGTGTCTTCTATACCTTTCTTTATTGATTCTACAGGGATTCCCAATTTGTAACACACTCCTATAGCACCTAATGCATTATAAACATTATATTCTCCCGGAATTTCTATAACAAACTCTTCTTCTTTATCAAGTTTAAGTTTAAACTTGATATTTCTGCTTCCCATTACTTCATCATATGCTTTATAATCGGAATCA
>NZ_CAKVKB010000054.1 GCF_934754915.1 uncultured Clostridium sp. | reverse complement strand
AAGAAAGCCTTCATCAATTGTCCTTTCAACTTTAAATTTAAAACTTCCATAAGTATTTATTGTTCCTCCAAATACTTTATCTCCTACTTTTTTTAAAACAGCCATGCTTTCTCCAGTTATCAATGACTCATCTATAGAACTTTCTCCTTCAATTATTATTCCATCTAATGGAATCTGTTGGCCTGGAGTAATTATAACTACATCATCTACTTTTATATTCTTAACATCCTTTTCTATATCTCCATTACTGATTTCAACAATAACTTTATCATCCTGCATTTTTTTCAAACTGTTTAAAGTATTATTAGTTCTTCTTTTAGCTAAAGCTTCAAGATATTTACCAAGAAGAATAAATGAAATCATCATTGCTCCAGATTCAAAATATAACTGGTTTCCAAATTCTCCATTATTTTTGTATACACAGTAGATACTATAAGCAAAAGTTGAAATTGAGCCTAAACTAACTAGAAGATCCATTCCCAGCTTTCTATTCAAAATTGATGCTAATGCATTTTTGTAAAATTTCCTTCCAAGAATGAATTGAACTATTGCTGCTAATATCATCTGTACCTTCCAACTATGTAAAAAATACAATTTATATCTAAGTATTGCTGTAATCTGCGCCACACTGCTCTCATAATTTGGATCAATGATAACACAGCACGATTCAACATTACATAAAAGCATTGCTATCATAAGAGGAACAGTAAATATAAAACTTAATATAACTTTATTTTTAAGATTTTGTATATATTTTGCTGAACCTTTTCCCTGCTCATCATCAATGTAAAAACCTAAAGATGTTATACAATTTCTTATTTCATCACTACTGCACATTTCTTTATCATGTACAACTATTGCTGTTTCTGTAGAATAATTTACATCTACATTTTTTATTCCTTTAAGTTTCTTTATTTTATTTTCAATTTCGCTGCTGCACAACATACAGGTCATTCCTATGATTTTATATGAAATTGTCTGCTCCATCATATTCACCTTCTTACATTTTATAAATCTCCCCTATTTTTATATATCCTATCGGTTTAGTAGGTTTAATATGTTTTATAGTATATATCTCATTCCATATCTTGTCAACACTTATTTGAAAATTAGTTTAATTTTTTTATTTGTTACATATAAAACCAACGATTACATAAATAAACATTTTTAAAAAATTTAATCTTGAAATATAAAATGACAGCTCTAAAATTAAAGCTGTCATAAAATCAAATCATAATTAAGTTATATCATTATGTGTAACATGCAAATCATATTCTAATTAATTTTTTTATTTATAGAGGATAAACTTTCCTCCATTCATTAATGTCTGCTGTATCCTTTTTAGATATATAAATCTCTGCTGTTTTCGATAAATCATTATCACTAAATCTTTCATTTTTTATAAGTTTAAGTATGCTTTTATATCTTTCTTCTGAATCTGCATCAAACCATAAACCAATCTCTATATCTAATAAATAGTCATATCCATTATCATTTACTTTTTTATTTGTATATTCTTCAATTCTTTCTGGCAAATTATAAATTATATCTAAATCTGGATTTTCCAATTTTTCAGAATCTAACTTTATTATAATTGTATCCATAATATATCACCTCTAAAAACGCAATTCATTTTATGATTATTAAATCATAGTTCCATCTTTTTTAACTGATAATAATCTTATATTTTTCACACAACATTTATTAGATTATTATTTAAAAAAGTAGTATATTGTAAATTAGATAAATTTATTTTCATAACAAAGGGTGATGCATTTGCAGACAAATAGAATAACAGATTTCTTTAATCCAAAAGTACAGAAAGCAGTTACAATAGATGGAGGTTCAATATATAAAATGCAGAATGAAACTGGTACAGGAGTTATCACACAATATCACATCCTTCCAGGAATAGAACTATTCTATAATGACTTTCATATGAAAGATGGGAAAAATAAAAACAAGCTTCCCTATAATAATATAATAGAAATCAACCATTGCAGAAAAGGACGATTTGAATGTATATTCAATAATTGAGATTATCAGTACATAGGTGCAGGAGATTTATCAATAAACAGATTATCAAATGAAACAGTTTCCACTATAAATGGATATACCGGAATGCATATTCAGCTCATGTCAGATATAAATCTAAAAGATGTAAAGTGGACACCTATCGGAAATATGAATGATAAGGAAAATAAATCCACATTATTTTCAGGTTCTTTTGATGGTGAAAATCATACTATTTCAAATCTAAATTATTCTTCAGATGAAGATTTCATATGTGGAACCGGAATATTTGGTGTAAATTGTGGAGAAATAAAAAATTTAAAAGTCAAGGATGCCATAGTTAAAGTCAACGGAAAAACTTCTGTAGCAATAGCAGCCGTTGTTGGATATAACATGGGTACAGTCGATAATATCACTTTATCTGGAGATTCACAGATTAATGGAAATAACTGTACAGGAGGTATTGTAGGTGGAAACAACAGCAAAGTATCAAACTGTACTGTTGAAAATGCTGTTATCACTGTAATTGGAGATAATGAATTTGGAGACAAAATTATTCAAGATGATATAGCTGAATGTGGCGGCCTTGTAATTGGAGGAAGTTTTGGAGGTACAATAGATAATTGTACAGCAAATGGTACTATAAAAGCTGAAGGTAATGAACCTGCTGGTCTTGGTGGAATTGGCGGCTGCCTTGAAATGATGGATTCTATCACAAATTGTACATCTAATGTTACAATTGAAAGTAAAAAAGGAGGACATGCAATAGGTGGACTCTGTGGATATGCTGGAACTCACTCTAATCCAGATATATGCCTTGAAACAGAAGGTTTTTCAACAAAGAATTATCCTTGTATAATTGATAACTGCAAAGCTGATGTTAAGATTAAAGCTGACGGTGCCACTCATGTAGGAGGCTTAGTTGGAACAGGCCTTTACTATTATGGAGAAGAAACTGCATTTAAGATTACAAATTCTTCTGTAAAGGGTTCTATAGATAAAGCTGTTACACCTGGTACAATTGCTGGACGTGCAGAAGGAAGCACTATTGAAAATTGCAGTGCAGATATTACAATTAATGGTGTACAGGGCACAGAACAAGTTGGTACAACCTCTTGCATGTATGAAAGTGCTGACCAATAAATCACGGACTGATATGTATTAAAGAAAATTATATAAAACATAAAACAAAGATTGGTATATTAAAATATAACCAATCTTTTGTTTTATGTCATTCTCCAATTTTTTCAGGACAGAGTACTCTCTCCACTTTTCCCTTTATGTAAGTTATTTACGAATATTGCCTTTTTTAATATTCTCTTTGATTATTGAATCTGAAAGTTCAAATAATATTTGAGAACCTTCCTTTGTTTTAGACTGCCTGCCATAAACCTGGTCTTTTGTCACCTTGTGTTCTCTCCAATCATGGCCATTGTTGCTGTTGTTCAATAGTAATGGCTGAAGATTGTCCATAGCATGAGCAAATTTTGCTTCTGCTGTTTTATTTTCTTCAAATTCATCAAAGGCTGCCTGTAAACTTATCTTCTGATCATCTGGCAATAGTGAATAGATTCTTTCTTTTGCAGCATCTTCACGAACTTTCTGAGTTTTCAGTCCCTCTGCATCATAGGCATAAGTATCACCTGCATCAATTTCTACCACATCATGAATAAGACACATAATCATTACCTTTGCAATATCAATTTTTTCATTTGAATATTCTTGCAAAAGATATGCCATAATTGCCATGTGCCATGCGTGCTCTGCATCATTTTCGTTTCTTCCATGACTTGATAAATGAGTCTGACGGAAGATGTTCTTTTCCTTGTCAATTTCCAATATAAACTCCAACTGCTTTTTTAAACGTGTATCCATTTATAGTAACTTCCTCTCCTCTCATATAACTTGATAGCATTACACCTTATCCTTACTCTAAATCAAAATCTTTTAATATAATGTCATAAAAAATATCATCAAAAGTCATATATTTGTTTTGCTTTATTACTTTTTTTATTTTATTATAATTATCTGCAATATACCCTTCTGCATAATCTCCTAATTTATTAAACCAGTATGAATTCTTATAAATTGACTTACAGTCTATTTTCAAAAAATACTCCAATACTTCTCTAGCATAATTATATGCTTCCATATCATTATCTTCCACTCCAGGATATTTTAATAAAAGCTTAAACCGAATTGTTTCAAATATTATATAATCTTCAATATTTTTATTACAATACATTAATTTATTAATACTATCTTTAGATATAAAGAAAATTTCTCCTGTCAATTGTTTAATATATAATCCAATCTGAGGTAAAAAAAATTCTACGAATTTCACATAATTTTCACCATCAATATTTTCCATAACAGTTTATTTAAAAATTTATAATTACACTTTTTTATAAATTCATCATTAATAATAACTCCTATATTAACAAAAAAATAATTTATTGATTCAGGAAAATTAAATATCTGTATATCATCATAAGAATACCTGAATAAATCATCCTCTTTCCAAAATTTCATTATTTCTCTATATTTCACACCTTATTATCCTTTTACATATAAAATAATATTCAACAAATATTCTATAAAATTACAACTCTATTTCATATCCATATTCATGTAAAACAAGCTCTTCATCTATAACTTCATTGTAAATTCCTAAAGCTCCTATAAAGCCATTTTTAATATATAATTGAATAGCCAGCTTATTTATATCAACTACAAAAAGTCTTAAATGTTCAACATTCAAGCTCTTTGCTGTTTCTTTTGCTTTATTAAGCATCAATGACAAATATTCCCTAAATCGCTAATCTAAATTCCATATAATTTAACTCCTATAGTATAACATTATAGAACATATATAATAACAAGCTCACAATACTTATTACAATTACTATAATTCTTACATAGCATCATAACGTCTTCATTATTAAAAATATTATCTATAAGCCTTTGTATTCAACAACATCTTGAATCTTTTTTCTTGGTCTTGCCACAGGAGCTTCGTCTGCATATCCTAAAGAAACTGCTCCTATAAGTTGATTTTCAGTTCCAATGCAATTCACTAATTCATCATATGCAAAGCATGTATTTGCAATCCATAGTGTACCAAGGCCAAGTTCAGTTGCTTTAAGCAGCATATTTTCTATAGACGCACCTATCGATAATGAATCACAGATTTCTGTCACTCTCTTATCTGTGCTTATGCTTTTGAAAGGAGATTGTCCATTTATATTTAAAACAATAATAAGTACAGGAGCCTGCCTCATAATTCTAAGGGTATTAAATGCATCTGGCAGTCCATAAGCCGAATCTGGTAAAATAGCTGTTCCATGCTGCTCTCTCTGAAATCCCTTTTCCATTTCATCTAATAATCTGTCTTTTGAATCATTTGTATAAACAATGTATTTCCATGGCTGTCTGTTTTTAGCTGATGGTGCAAGCATGCCAGCTTCAATAATTTTATCGATAACTTTACGCTCTACTAAAACATCTTTATACTTTCTAATACTTCTGCGTTCTTTAATACTATCCATTTTATTAACCGCCTTTGCATAATATGTAATATATTAGTATTATAACATATTATGTAACAGCTTTATTTCCTCTTTTAAAATTACTCTCCCATAATGATATAGAAAACAGATAGCTTTATATAAAATTAAAACTATCTGCTCTTTTTACACTTGTTATTTCATTTTTATAATGCAATCTTTTCTATAAAAAGCTATACCATATTTTATTATATCTTCATAGCCTTCTTCATTAAGCTCTTCCTCATATTTCTTTTCTTCAATCTGCTCAAGTGCCTTGTCATATTTTATAAAAATTTCTCTAGGCTTATCGCATATCTTTATTTCAATTATTACTGCTCTGTCAAATATGGACACAGGCCTTATATAAATATCGCTTCTTCCATCTCCAGCTTCCCTATTGGATTTAACTATATACCCATCCATTCCTGAAAGCACTCCTGTAAGAAATCCATGATAAAAATTTTCATATGCATCATTAAAACTTATGGTCTTTCTTAAAAGCCTGTTTATTTCACTTTGAAATGTTTTTACATCTCCCTGCAGTACTGAAGTATAAAGCTTAGTTCTATCTTCACATTTTATTCTTTCATCAAACCAGTTTAAGATTTTTCTTCTAAAAATATATTTTACTTCTTTATTGGGTATTGCAAATTCTATAAATTTATTATCTTCCTCATCCATTCTTTCACTTACTTTTTTAAAATATCCTGTAAAGAACATGAAGTTATATAAATTGTCCATACTCTTATATATTTCATCATAAGTTATATCTTCATGAACTGGCTTTTCTATAGTTTTCCCTTCAATAAGAATTTCTATCTCCTTTTTGGTTTCATCATCTGCTCTCTCTATAAGGCTTTTTACAATATTATTTGAACTTGTATTAGCCCAGTATGAAGATGGATATTCATTTATATCAAAACCAAGGTCTTTTACAAAACGCACTACACTCCATGGATTATAAACATTAGAATCACCAAAAATATAGCCATTATACCATTCTTTTATTAATTCATATTTATTTTGTACATTATAATCTCTGCATATTTTCTTAACTTCCTCTGGTGTAAATCCAAAATACTCATCATATGATTTATTTAAAATTGATATTATCTCTAAATTATTAAGTCCTGTGAATATTGATTCTTTTGAAATTCTAAGGCATCCTGTTATTACTGCAAATTCAAGTGATGAATTTGTTTTAAGGGCTGATTCAAAAATTGAACGAAGGAAACTGATCATTTCTTTATAAAACCCTTCAAAAAACGAATTTTCAAGAGGCGCATCATACTCATCTATAAGAATAATTACTTTCTTATTACTATAATAATATCCCTTCATTTTATCCAATTATAAGTGATGAATTATTTTATGAAATACTTTGTAATTCTATAGACTCTGAGGATATTATAAAAAATGAATTTGATATATTTAAAGAATTTAAACATAATTTTAGAACTTACCATGGATTAAATGAAAAAAAACATTTTTACTCCATTAATTCACTAATTGAAATGGCTAATAACGAAAATATAGTTTATAGAGAAGAGTTTGGGCAATTCCCTAAATTAGTAGCTTCAAATAGTCAATTTAAAAGGCATATGAAAGAATTAGCAGACTATTTATTATCAAATGAAAAATTAAACATATGCCTATACTCAGAGACTCCAATTCCTTTTACACCATCTTTTCATTGCTGGTGTAAAAAAAATGAATATCTTATTATTTTTGATAACAACCATATATCTGAAAGTAAGATATGTACTGATACTGCATTTATCAATTCAGTTTCTAATTTATTTGAACAGCAATTTTTATATTCACCAGAACATCTCAAATCTAAGGAGTTCGTTGCTGATTTCTTAAGAAATTTATAAATTTCTAAGCTTTTTTGAAATAAAAATAATACGAGTATTTTTCTAAAAACATAGTTTAGGAAAATACTCTATTTTTAATGTTATTTTTCTTTTCATTCAATTATCCTCTTCTGTGCACATTATTAATTTATAATACATTAATACAAAGAGGACAACTTATCTAAGTTCTCCTCTAATATATTCTATTTAATTATTTATCTTCTCTTATTAAGTATGCATTTCCTTCATTGTCATTAAATGAGAACATCTTTCCATATGGCATTTCCATTAACTTTCCTAGTTCAACATCATTATCTTTTAGTTCAGCATAAGTCTTATTTATATCAGTAGTACTTAATAATATTGATGGATGACCAACATTTGCAGCTGGATTCTGTGATTCCATCATACTCTTATTATATAAAACAAAAGTAGTAAATTCACTTTCACTTGGTCCTACTTCTATCCACTTCATTCCTGGGCCCATTTCTTATTCAAATTTAACTACAAATCCCATCTTTTGAGTCCAGAACTTCTTAGCCTCATCTTGATTGTTAACGTATATTGTAATCTTACCGATTTTATCTACCACATAAAATTCCTCCTCATTTATTTATGGTCTTTTATTATATTACAATATCTTTGCTTATTCAATAACTATATAATTATAATCTACTTTGAAAAAATCATGAGATGATTCTAGCATAATAATATTATTAAATCAGCTATGTTCCTTTTCTATTTCAAAATATTTTTTTAGTTCAATATATTGCTCTTTATTTAAGCCAAATTCTCCAAAAGTAATAAATTTAGGATCATGAAAATCACTTCCACCACTTTTAGCAAGGTTATATTTATTTGCTATGTTTAATGTTTTTTCATAATCTACCTCTTTCATTTTAGAATGATTTATCTCAATTCCCTTTAACCCATATCCAATATACTTCTCAATTTCATCATAATTATTATATTCACATGGATGTGCAATTATTGGTATTCCACCATCCTTCTTTATTGCATTAATACCTTCTTTTACAGGAATATACCCCATTTTTAGATCAGTTTCTTTAGATGTCTTTGAAGCAAAAAGTTCACGATATTTACTTTTTGTCATCTCTTTTGGATATTTTTCTTTCAAGGCTTGAAAAATATTCATTTTAAAAACTATACTGTACTTAGAGTATTTTTTTGCATCTTCATAAGTAATATCATAACCTTTTTTATTTAATTCTTTAATTAACTCTTTATGATAATTGTTTCTGCATCTTAATGTTTCATCACATAGCTGCTTTATATTAGGTGTAACGTCATTAAGCCATAATCCTATTACATGAACTTTTTTGTAAACATCTTTATCATAACAACTCATTTCAACACCTTTAATTGTTTCTATGCCTAATTTATCGCCTATTCTTTTCACTTCATCAAACTGATCAACTGTATCATGGTCAGTAATTGCTATTGCCTTAATTCCTTTTTCTTTCGCCATTGAAAGAACATCTCTAATTTCACAAATACCATCACTATGATTAGTGTGTACATGTAAATCTGCATATATCATTTCAATTCCTCCTTAAACTACTACAGTTAGCAAAGTATCATCCTTATTAACTGTATCTTTATCACTTGGCAAAACATCCATATAATCATTACTATTAGTAATAATAACCATTGTTGTTAGATCATATCCAGCTTCTTTTATCTTATCCATATCAAATTCTAATAAAAGCTCACCTTTCTTTACATTTTGACCTTGTGATACTAACAAATTAAAATACTTACCATCTAAAGACACAGTATCTATTCCGACGTGAATTAATATTTCTATTCCATCTACTACAATACCAATAGCATGTCCTGTACTAAAGCATGCTTTTATTAAACAATCGCCTGGAGCATATATTTTTCCTTCACTAGGAATTACAGCAATTCCACTTCCCATTATTCCACTTGAAAAAGTTTCATCATTAACCTCTTTTAAAGGAACCACTTTTCCATTTAACGGTGATAACACTTCTTTACACATACTGCTATTTATATTTTTTTTATTCTCTACTAATTTTATATCTCCAACTGGATCATCAAATCCAATAACTAATGTAGCAATAAATGTAACTACTGCAGATATAATTAATGTGATAATAGCATAAATTAAATCATTACTCCCTTCAGATACCCACATAGGTAAACTTAATAATCCTGGTGTAACATAAACGTAAGCCTTTAATTTAACAATTCCTGCAAACAATCCTGCTGTAGCCCCACCAATCATGCAGGCATACATTGGTTTTTTCAACTTAAGTGTAACACCATACATGGCTGGTTCAGTAATTCCCCCCAAAAATGCAGTTACACTTGATGAAAATGCAATTTGTCTAAATTCCTTATTTTTAGTTTTAATTGATACTGCTAATGAAGCAGCTGCTTGAGAAATATTAGAACATAAGGCAATTACACGAGTAACAGGATCAAATCCATTTTGCTCAATAAGCATTACACAAATTGGGCTTAAGGCCTTGTGCATACCAATTGATACTAGCCAAGGATAAACAGCCGCTAATATTGGGATTGCAACAATTCCAAAATGTTGTTGAACAAATAATACAGTATCTGCTACTAATTCTGCAATATAATTTCCTACTGGTCCAATTACAACAAATCCCAATGGTGCAGTTATAATCATAACTAATAGTGGTGCCATAAAGACCTTAACCATATTTGGAACATACTTATAAACATATTTTTCAATATATGACATTACCCATACAACTAAAAGAGCAGTTATTAGTTGTGACGAATACTTAACCAAAGCTAATGGGATTCCCATAAAATAAACGGCTTCTCCAGCAGATACTAATGCAGTCCAATCTGGATGAAGCATTGCCAAGCAAATAAACCCTGCTAAATACTGATTACACTTAAATATTTTTGCAGCTGAAAAACCAACAAATGCAGGCATGAAATAGAATCCAGTATCAAAAATAAGTTTTAATACTACATATGTTTGAGATGTTTTACTTAAAATTCCAAGCATATTTAAAACTAAAAGTAATACCTTTCCCATTCCTGCCCCAGCTAATAATGGTATCATTGGAGCTATAGATCCAGTAATTACTGATAAAATTCTATTAATAATATTTTCTTTGTCCTTTGATTCATTACCTTTAGATGAGTCTAACTTAGTCATTTCTACAATTTTTTTATAGACTTTATCAACATCATTTCCAATTACTAATTGATATTGACCTCCTTTTTTCACGACAGATAATACACCTTTAATTGCTTTAATCTTCTCATCATCTACTTTTGCTTCAGAGTTAAGTACAAATCTTAATCTGGTTGAACAATGAACCAAAGAGCTTATATTTTTTTCTCCTCCAACTCCATCTAAAATTTTCCTAGCCATTTCTTCATAATTCATTCTGATTCCTCCATTTCATATTATGATTAATAAAATGAAGGTTTAGCCAACTTAATGTTACTATCCTACAATAAATGATTTATATTTTGCTCAAATCACCACCTTTAATTAGTTAATATTTATGTAATTATTTATATTAAGTTTGAGAGCTTATAAGTTTTGTGATGTGTATTGTAAGATATAAAATTTCATCATCATCTAAATAATAATAATATTTTTCTTCAATAAACTTTTTTATTTTTAAACTGCATAAATAGGATTCTACATATTTTTCTTTTATTATATCTAGCAAATTATTCTCAATTCTATTTTCTTTCTCTTCTTTTTTTGAAAATACTCTATGTCCAAAAAATTTAAGATGCGTTATAAATCTATAATAATCAAGTGAATCAACATTGAAATTATAATTAAAATAATACTTAACTATATTTAGTATATTTTGTATAAAACCTGTGATATCATATATGTCCTGAATATCACTACTTATCTCAGCGCTTACAATATGCAATGCAATAAATCCTGCCTCATCTTCTGTGACTTTTAATTTATATCTATTCTCTATTAAAGAAATTCCGTATAGTCCAATCTCATATTCTACTTTATAGAAATGTTTCATTTCCCAAAGTAACTTATTTTTTAATATTACCCCATCCCTATACCTATCAATACTTGTACTTATATGGTCTAACAATGATATATATAATGTATCATCAAGCTTTGTAGATAATTTTTGTTCTGCATACCTTATAATATCATCACATAATTCAATGTATTCACTAGGAATACTACTAAATGCATCAACAAGACGATTGGGATATTCTATGCTGCTTAAAATGAATTTCTTAGTGATTTTCCCCTCGTCAATAAGATCACCATTTTTTTTGCCATAAGCTAATCCTTTTCCCATTACAATGATTTCTTTATCATTATAATCATATGTTATAACAACATTATTATTTAAAATCTTATTTATTATCACTAAAATCACCCCCATAAATAAATAAAACCTATTTGCAGGTATAAAAATAATACCTGTAAATAGGTTTTGTGTAGCAAGCCAAGTGCTATTACAATCCATATATTACACTTACATATTACAACGCTTACACAACTTTGTCAACCATTACATTAAAATAAAAACTCATTTTCCCAGTCAAAATCACCAGACTTTTCATAAGATGATGGCCAGTGACTGCACCACTCAGGAACAACTAATTTATTTATATTCACAACCTTTAAATACCACCTAAATCTATTTAAATTTTTTCATTTCAACTTCATCAAAGAGATAAATTTTATTTTTTTCCTTTCCTCTCAAGAGATGCAAAAGTCTGCACTCTATCACAGGATTCAACTTGATCCTCTGGTATAGGATAAGGAGTATTTGTATCTTTAAGAAGTTGTACAGGTAAAATAGTAGTTATAAACAATGCTATGATAAGTGTTATAGCACCTTCAAACCAATCTCATCCAGTTGCTAAATTATTATTAACAACATATACAATATAATAAATGCTTATTGGAACAAATAGAGAAACTTAAGATGATTTAATCTTTGTGCCACAACCCCCAATATAAGTTACAAAACAAACAAAAATATAATGTAAATGAATAAATTACCAATAATGAACATTTAAAACTTCAACAAATGATTTATTATTTTATTTCAAATTCCATACTTGCTGTACCTTTTGAATTATCACTTTCATAAGTTCCATAAAAAGTAATTCTATACCTGCCTGGATTTGATTTATCAAAACCTTCAAATTTATTTAATTGTACAGTTTCTAAATTAATTGTCTTAGTGACTAAAATATTAATCACATCAGGAATAACCTCGCCATATCCTGATTTATATTTAAGTTCTTTCCATTGTCCTTCTTCATATTTCTCAAGAATATATGGTCCTGGATTGCTTACATTCCAATATGATGTAAGATTAGACTCCTTATTATTTATTACATAAAATTTAAATTCCTCTGTACCAATTGGATTTACTTTTTGCAAAGGTTCTAGAAGAATGTCCCCATCAATATTTTTACAAAAATCCCTATTATAACTATATACCAGTTACATATTTATATATACAAACATCATTACTTATACCCTTGATAATATTAAGATTAAACAAACAGACAATAAAAAGAATTTATTATAGCTAATCTTGAAATTATAGTACCATCTACGTTAATCTTATTAATCATTTATTTTGCCTGTCACAAAAAGCTAAACAGATGTAAAAAAATAGATGAAATCGATATTATATCTTTAAATTAAATATTAATAAAAAACAGTGAATACATTAATATATCCACTGTTCCTTTGCATGTATATAACGATTTTAAATTATCCCAGTGCAATTTTTGCAAATTTATCTTTTAATTTTACATTATAGCATAATATCACTCCACATACAGCTCCAACTATTGCCTGAAGGAATTGAAATGGAAGCTTAACAATTGCATATTCAACTGTGCTATAGATAAAAGCACGTCCAAATGTATATCCAGCCACCATAATAATTGCTCCTAATGTAACACCTACAACAGCACCAATATATTCACGATTTTTAAATAATCTGTTTGCACATAGTGAAATTACAACTGCCTGAACTCCATGAGTTACAAGTGATACAAACATTGGTGCTGGATAAAATATCATATCCCCAAGAAATGCTCCAACTCCTCCTACTATAAATGCTCCTAATGGATCTAAAATAATTGCTGCAGTACATATAATAACATCATTTAAATATAAGTGTCCTCCAGGTACTGGTATGCTGAATGAACTTAATACGATATTCATTGACATAAATAAAGCTGTAAATGTCAACCATTTTACTCTGTTTTCAATTTTCATCTTTTATTCTCCTCACAAAACTATAACGTTTCTTTCTTTTGATTTTTATAAAATTTAAAATATAACAATGCATTGATATTTATAAATCCTTTTTTTATATAATATCACAATTATTTGCTTATACAAATTGTATCGTTACATTTTAGCATCAATATCTTCAGCAAAACCAGATATATTCAAAATTATACTTCATCACTATTTATACTTAGGTTATTATTATGTTCACTTATTTCTCCGTAAAATCTATCTGCACATTATTTAAAATTAAGCACTGTAACTTTAGGACGAGACATTGATTCAATAGAATATCTTATTCCCTGAGTTCCCATACCTGAAGATTTTACACCTAAAAACGGAAAATGATCAGGACCTCTTTCTGTTTTATTATTCACTTGAACTGTTCCTACTTCTAATTTATCTGCCACATAAAATGCATCATTTATATTTTCTGTGAACACAGAGCTTTGAAGGCCATATTCTGATTCATTTGCTATTTTTATAGCTTCATCCTTATCTTTAACTCTAATTATCGGTAATATTGGTCCAAATGGTTCTTCCCATGCAAGTCTCATATCTGTAGTGACATTATCAAAAAGTGCAGGATAAATTAAATTTCCATCTCTCTGCCCGCCAATAATAATATCTGCGCCCTTTGATTTTGCATCTTCCATAAGTTCTGAAACATAATCTGCTGCTTTATTACTTATTAATGGAACTACATCAACTGCATCCTTTTCTAACGGATTTCCTACTATAAGTTTTTCTATTCTTAATTTTAACTTTTCTGCTACCTTATCTACTACTGAAATTCTTTTAACTGCTGTACATCTTTGACCTGAGTATGAATAAGCACCTGCTACAATGTTATCTGCTGTAAGATCAAGTTCAGCATCTTCTAAAACTATGGCTGCATCCTTTCCACCTAATTCCATTAATAGTGGCACCATTGTTGTCTGTTTAGAAATTCTCGCACCTATTTCACTGCTTCCTGTAAAGTTTATGAAATCTATATCTTTGTGAGTAGTAATATAATCTCCAATTTCAATTCCTCTTCCAGTAACTGTATTTAACACTCCTTTAGGAACACCTGCCATTTCAAATATCTTTGCTAAATACAGTCCGCATAGACTTCCCTGTGTTGCTGGTTTTAGTACTACAGAATTTCCTATAACTATTGCTGGTGCAATCTTTGATGCTGCTAAATTTACTGGATAATTAAATGGTGATATAGCAAGAATTACTCCAAGTGGTTCTCTTTTTACAATTGATACTTTATTATTTTTAAAGCCAGGGAAACTATCTCCAGGAATGCTTTCTCCAGATAAATTTTTAGCACTATCTGCTGTAAATTTTATAAAATCTGCTGTTCTTGAAACTTCTGATCTGCTGCTTTTCATATCTTTACAAATTTCCATCATCATAAGTTTAGATAATTCATCTATATTTTCCATTAAAAGATCTGCTGCTTTATATAAAGTCTGAGCTCTTTCACTTGTAGATTTTTTCTTCCATTCTTTCTGTGCCTGTTTTGCAGCTTCCATTGCAGTATCCACCTCATCCTTTGTCATTGCAGGAACTCTGCCTAATAATGAATTATCAATTGGTGAATTTATATCTATAAATCTTCCACTCTTGCTTTCTACCCATTCACCATTTACTAAGTTTCTATATATATTATTTTTATCTTTTAAATTATTTAGCATAATTTTTCCTCCTGATTATTTAAATAATTTTTTCTTTTGTTACTACCCTTTATTTATATTGTCTATTATTTTATTAATTTTTTTCTTTATATTATCTTTTTCTATTTTTATAATAAATATTTTTATATTTAACTGGATTTCAATATATGTTATTTCCTATTTTGTTATATCTGCACCTGGCCCAAACATTTCATAGTTAATCTGTTCCTTTTTAATCCCTATTGCTATAAGATTTTGATAAACATTTTTCATAAATGGTACTGGACCGCAGAAATAAAACATTCCATCCTTTGGAAGATTTTCTTCCATCCATTCTTTTGTAATTCTTCCCTTTACATCAAAGTCTTTTCCACATTCTTCATTATTGAAAGGTCTTGTATAAAATATTGTCTTTTTAAAATTTTTATTTTCATCAAGACATTCAATTTCATCTTTAAAACTATGATTTTGCATATTAGGTATACTATATATGAAATGTATTTCTCTATTGCTGTTGCTATTACAGCTGTCATATGCCATTGTAAGCATTGGTGTAATGCCTATTCCACCACCTAATAAAATGAGTGGCTTATCACTTTCATCTAATACAAACTTTCCCATAGGAATTGTAATTTCAATATTGTCTCCGTCTTTTATTTCATCACATAACCTTCTGCTAAGATGTCCTTCATTTTCTCTCTTAACACTTATTCTGTAAAAACTCTCATTGTAGTTTAATGATAAAGTATACTGTCTAGGTTTTGAATAACTTCCATCTTCATTTTTTATTCTGACTGCTATAAACTGACCTGCTTTAAATTCTGGCATTGGACATCCATCATCAAAATTTAAATAAAATGATTTTACATTGTTATCTTCCTGAACTATTTTAAATACTCTGCATTCTTTAAATCCTTTCCATATGCTATTTTCATTTTTTATGTTGTTTTTCATATCATTCTTCTCCTGTTCATATACATATTTTTTTCTCTATATTTGTATTTTTTATCTTGTTTCTTGCTTACCTTGTGACTTTATTATATCTTTTCAATAAAAAACAAAATGTGACTTGAATCAAATTATTGAATTTTTTATAATTTTATTAAGTTGTATAGAAAACAAACTAATTATTTTATTTTATCTTACCTTTAAATAATGGTAGTTCCTATTGCTACATAAGACATACTAAAAACAGCTTGAAATCTATTTGTTTCAAGCTGCTTATAATTTATTTTATAACTTCAATAATAATCAGTTGATACATCAAAATTAAATAATACTGATTATATAAATAAGGCACATCATAACCTTACAGTTACAATATGCCTACAAATATTAGGATTTTTTATAAATATTTCATTTAATTAAATCATCAAATTACATTTCCATAAACATCTTTATATCATCTTCAACATTAGTGATTCCACCGATACCGAAGTTTTCAACTAAAACCTTAGCAACATTTGGTGAAAGGAATGCTGGAAGAGTTGGTCCTAAATGGATGTTCTTAACGCCAAGGTATAATAATGATAATAATACTATTACAGCCTTTTGTTCATACCATGCTATATTAAATGATATTGGTAATTGATTTATATCTTCTAATTCAAATACTTCTTTTAATTTTAATGCAATTAATGCTAATGAGTATGAATCATTACATTGACCAGCATCTAATACTCTTGGAATTCCGCCAATATCTCCAAGGTTAAGCTTGTTGTACTTATATTTAGCACATCCAGCAGTTAATATAACTGTATCTTTTGGAAGAGCCTTTGCAAAATCAGTATAGTAGTTTCTAGCCTTAGCTCTGCCGTCACATCCTGCCATGACAAAGAACCTCTTAATTGCTCCACTCTTTATGGCATCAACAATCTTATCAGCTAATGCTAATACTTGTGCATGAGCAAATCCACCAACTATTTCTCCTTTTTCTATTTCTGTTGGAGCTTTGCATTTCTTAGCCATTTCTATGATTTCAGAAAAGTCTTTCTTTCCATCAGCATCTCTTTCAATGTGCTTGCATCCTTCAAATCCTGCTGCACCAGTTGTGAACATTCTTTCTTTATATGTTTCCTTCTTAGTCGGCGGTACTATACAGTTAGTAGTCATAAGGATTGGTCCATTGAAGCTTTCAAATTCTTCTTTTTGTTTCCACCATGCATTGCCATAGTTACCTACTAAGTGTGAATATTTCTTTAATTGTGGATAGTAGTGAGCTGGAAGCATTTCTGAGTGAGTATATACATCTATTCCAGTTCCTTTAGTTTGTTCTAATAATTGTTCTAAATCTCTTAAATCGTGTCCTGATACTAATATTCCCGGATTCTTTCCTACACCTATATTAACTGTAGATATTTCAGGATTTCCATAACTTTCAGTATTAGCCTTATCTAAAAGTGCCATTCCGTCTACTCCGACTTTACCTGTTTCTAAAGCTAATGCTACTAATTGATCTACACTTAAGCTGTCATCTAATAATGAAGCTAATGTTTTCTGCATAAATGCATTGATTTCTTCACTGTCATAATTTAATTCATTAGCATGCTTTAAGTAAGCTGACATACCTTTTAATCCATATGTTATAAGCTCTCTTAAGCTTCTTATATCTTCATCCTTAGTTGCTAAAATACCAACTTTTGTTGATTTTGCATCTAAAACCACATCGTCTATTTGAGCCGAATTATCTTTATCTGATGAGAATATCTTCTTTATCTTTCCTAATAACCCCATCTTAGAGTCAATTTCGCTGTTTGAAGAAGCAGTCCATAAAGCACACTGTGATAAATCCTTTTTGTTTTTTAATTGTGACATTAAATGTGCTTTTAATTTTAAAGTTTCTTTAACTCTTTCATAAAATACTGCATCATCAAAGTTTGCATTTGTAATTGTAGTAAATAAGTTGATTGTTATATAGTTATTTACTTTAGAATCAATTTTTGTTCCTTCTGCTCTTAATCTTGTTGTAACCTCTGATATTCCCTTAGTTACATATATTAATAAATCCTGCATTCTTGCTAAATCTGGACTCTTACCACATACACCAAATTGTGTACATCCTGTGCATCCTGCTGTTTCTTGACATTGGAAACAAAACATTTTATTTTCCATTATATTTCCTCCTACATTTTATTAATAAAACCTTTATTTAATTAATAAAGCTTTTTCTTCTGAATTTTAGTAAAAATAATATTTCCATCAGTTATCTTCAATTTTATAAATTATAACCTGAATTAATTACAAAACCTATTATATTAATAAAAATCCATAGAGGATGTAACACATGTTACACTTATAAATAATTTTCTAAATATAACTCTCTAACCCTTCTTCATCTAGAACTATAATACCTTTAGTGCCAACAAGTTTTATTATATGTTCATCTTCAAATTTTTTAAGCTTCCTGCTTATTGTTTCTCTCGTCACTCCAATATAATTTGCCATATCTTCTCTTGTTATTGGAAGTTTAAGAGATTTATGTTTATCAATTTTCTCAGAATATTTCTCCATAAGATTAATTAATAAATAAGCTATTCTGGAATCCACGTCATTAGTTGATAAATTCTGAGCAAGATTTTCAATAGCCGATAATCTCTGTCCTACGCTTTCCAATAACTTAATTCCAATCTCTGGATTGTTCATTATTATGTTTCTCATTTCATTTTTAGTGAGTGTACATATTTTCACTTTTTCTATAGCTTTTGAATTAAATTTATATTCTGAATTTTTAAGTAAATCTAACTCACCAAAGAAATCCCCTTCAGATAATATATGAAGTATCTGTTCTTTTCCATCCTTGTTATATTTGTATAATTTTATTTTTCCTTCATTTACAAAAAAAAGAGTATTTGCTAGACTTCCTTCTGTAAAAATAGTATCACCTTTATTAAATTGTTTATGAACTATCATTTCTACTATTTCTAACAATTCATCACAATCTAAATTCTCAAATATAGGTACTTTACTTGCACATAATTTTTTATTACATTTATTACAACAACCATTATTCATTTCATTCATTCCTTAATATGTATTCATTAAATCAATTTATTTTATTATTATAATTTTTATATTTCTTTTCTGTCCGTCTCACTTGTTACATTCTCTGGCTGATTTACTTATACTTTGAATATATATCATACATGATTATGTATATTTTCTCCTATTATGATGCATATAGTATAACTTATATAAAAAATACTTCCTCAATACCTCTGATTTTCAAACAGCATATCATGAAAGTAAAAATGAGCTATTCAGATTAAGTTATCATAAGTTACTCTGAATAGCTCCATACTAAATATAATGTTTTGGTAATTTATCATATTTATAAATTTATTATCCATTTTCAAAAATAAAATCTCTCGTTTTTAGTAAATTTACAATTTCACTGTACAACATATTCCACCTCCCTATTAAATTTGCATGAATGATAATATAAACAACTGTGTATTTTCCTCTGAATTTAATATCTCATTCTCATTTTTTAATAAATATATAAATCTATAAAATCATTTTTTGTCATAAGTTTCGGTATATTTCATTTCGGTATATTTCAGCTTTTCAATCAAATTTCCCTTTTTTATATTTTCCCCAAAAATTTCAATTCATCCATTTTATAAAATTATAACATACTGAATTACACTCCATGGATTATATAGATTGGCATTTCAAAAATATAAAATAAAACATATTCTTGATTTTCAATTGTAAATCACTTTTTAGATAATATGTTTAGGTGCAGATGAAGCATACTTAGCAATTTTACTTTTTTCACTTTCATATATATTTTCAGCAATTTCTTCAATTTTATTAGTAATCCACATATACGTAGTAGTTCCTTCTGAATAATCAGCTTCTCCATACATATCAATTCTATTATCTTTTCTTAATTGCTCTACTTGTTTAAAAGCCTTAATATTTTGTTTTGGATATATTGCAAAGGTATGGCCGCCATTCTTCTTCACAACTGAAAATGCCGGCACATCACTTGGTCCATCTGCTATGTATATCATATTTTCGAATTTAATTCTTCTATCCTCCTTTTCCATTTTATCATTAACATTAATACCTTCTCTTTTATTTACTCCTTTGTTTATTTCAAATAAAGCACGTGTTTTTGTTGTATTGTCAATTGTATATCCAACCTCACTTATTAATTTATTTCCATCCTTATCGGTTTCTTCAATAAACTCGCATCCCCATACATCCTCTACATAATTATTTACAACTGAACCTCTTATTATTTGAGTAATTCCAGTACTAACTATATAATGCTCAAGTTTAATATCAAATTCTTTATATTTTTGTATATTTGCAATCTTATTTTTTGTTTTTTCAAATATTTCGGGAATTCCATTATAAAATTTTAGTTTCTTCCCAAACTCTTTTAGCTTCTCATTATTTAAACCTGAGAATATTCCTTTATGTGCATATTTTATAAATGCATTTAAATATATTGTATCCGGATTAACTTTAACATTCTGCTCCTTTTTGTATTTTTCAGGTAAGCTATTGACCTCATTCCAAAAATTTTGTGATTCAACTTTGTATTCTTCAAAAATAGGATCTTGCATATATCCATCAACTAATGTTTTATCAAAATCCCATATTATTGCTATTATATTCGACATTTATATAACCTCCCTTATTTTAATATTTATACTTTTTATGAATATTATAACAATTCAATCTTTAAAATAAAACATTCTATAAAATATAAATACAGCCTAACAGACAATAATTAATCATCTGTCAGACTATATTTTATACAAACATCTGTTGTAATAATCCTTTTTTCCATTTCCTAAGCTCTTCGAGCTTTTCCTTTTCTTCTTCAAGTATAGTGTCTATTTAGTTTATCAGCTGTTATATTAAAAAAATAATTAATTTTTATATTATTTTCCATCTATAAATCAGTTTTAATTTCAACACAATTTCTGATTAAATATATTATCCAGATTAACCTTTTTAACTCTTTCTTCTATTTCTTTTATATCAGTAGTATAAAGACCAAGTTCCTGCATTCTCTTAAAGTATCCTGCTCCTGCAAATGTGTATCTTGCCTTACGTCCTTCCCTTGTTGCTGCTTTTTCATTTGCATATGAAATTATATCTCCTATTGCTATTGATGATGGAAGTATTAAGAGCGGCATTCCCATTGCAAGCCTTACTGCATTGTGTCCTGCAAGTGTTCCTGTACATATTGCTTCAGCATGATGTTCAAGTTTGACATTGTTTTGAGTGAATTATTTTATGACGATTTACCAATTGATACTTTCGCCAATAGAATTACTAAAGCTAAATTATAT
>NZ_CAKVKB010000053.1 GCF_934754915.1 uncultured Clostridium sp. | reverse complement strand
TGGTGACTCCTAGGGGAATCGAACCCCTGTTACCACCGTGAAAGGGTGGTGTCTTAACCGCTTGACCAAGGAGCCATGCTTTATTGTCATTCGCTTTACCGTCTTGCTTCTTGACTGTGTCGCGCTGACCACATAGACTATAATACAGAATTTCTGTTTACGTGTCAACACATTTTTTTATTTTTTTTTTATTTTTTTAATTTTATCTTATTTTTCATATGTAGAATTCTCAGTTTTACTCACTTTAATGGGCATTTTTAATCTTTTCTATTGCCTCTTCAAAACTATTTATAACTTGCTTTTTAAGCAATATTTCTTTATTTATTAATTTAATTTCTTTTTCGCATAATTCCAAAAAATTCTCTTTTTCTACTTTATTAATTATTATATTATATCCATCTCTTTTAAAATTCTGACCTGATGCCTGTATTTCTAAAGGAAATTTATTATTTACACTCACTAATATCTCTTTATCCCATATTCCTCTTTTATTTATTTTATATTTGTCACGTAAGACATTTAACCTCTCTATATCTTCATTGATTTCATCTTTAATTGAATCATATATAGCATTATACAGAAATACAGATATACCTCTTTTTAATTTAATCTTTAAAAAATCTCTATGAAGTATAAGAAAATCATCAATTTCATTTTCTCTTATACACTCAACATCATTAAAGGAAAAATATTTCAATCCATCTCCTAGTGGGTAATTTACTATTATTTCATTATAATTCATTCTTCTAACTTTAAAAGTTCTATTATAGTCTTCTAAATTTTTATTAATAATTTTCACTTGCATTAGAATCACCTCTTATATTTAGTATTCCTTTCTTTTAACCTTAATATTACTATGATAAAATTTATTTAGTATACATAAATTTATATAAAACAGGTGTAATATAAAAATAAGGAGTGATTAATAAAAATGATTTATCACGATTTAATAATTATAGGTGGCGGTGCTTCTGGGCTGATAGCTGCTATCACGGC
The DNA here is from genome assembly GCF_934754915.1 of uncultured Clostridium sp. Taxonomy (GTDB): domain Bacteria; phylum Bacillota; class Clostridia; order Clostridiales; family Clostridiaceae; genus Clostridium. The sequence continues at coordinate 20,822 of NZ_CAKVKB010000053.1, read as the reverse complement.
TAAAGATTTTGGTATGGATGTAGCAATTGTTGAAGGAACTGATAGAATTGGGAAAAAAATATTAACAACTGGTAATGGCCGTTGCAATATATCAAATAGTAATATAGATTATCCATATAATAACTATCATAGTGAAAACAATAATTTCTTTATAAATACTTTAAATAATCTCACTGTTAAAGATACTAAAAATTTATTTTTATCTCTAGGACTACCTTTAATTGAATTAGAAAATGGTAAAATGTATCCAAAATCTCTTCAAGCTTCTTCTGTTGTAGATATATTCAGAATGGCAATTGAAGATAGACAGATTCCTTTATACACAGATTGTAAAATAAATTCCATAACTAAAAAGAAAAATTTCAACTTATTCACTAACAATAACGAATATGATGGGTTTTCATGTAAAAAACTAATTTTAAGTTGTGGAGGAAAATCAGCTGTAAAAACAGGATCTGATGGCAGTGGATATAAACTTGCAAAATCTTTAGGACATAAAATAACAGATACACTTCCTGGAATAGTTCAATTAAAACTTGATTATCCATTCTTAAAAGCAATTTCAGGAGTAAAATTTGATGGATGTATATCTATATTAATAGACGATAAATTAGTAAGAAGTGAAAAAGGAGAAATTCTATTTACTGACTATGGAATTTCAGGTCCTCCAATATTACAGATTTCTTATTATGCTGCAAAAGCACTAAACAGAAAATCAAAAGTAACAATAGTAGTAGATATGTTTCCTGATGAAAGTATAGAAGATGTGGAAAATTTCTTTTCAAGTCATCTTTCTATGTTCAATCACAGAGAAATATGTTCTGCATTAATAGGAACAGTACACAAAAAATTAATTCCTACACTTTTAAAAGACTCTGGAATTAAAGATATTCATTCACCTTGCAGTAATATTGACTGGAAAGATATAAACACTCTTATTTCAAAATTTAAGCAATGGAAATTCAACTGTATTGACACAAATGGTTTTAATAATGCTCAGGTAACTGTAGGAGGTATTGATACAAGAGAAGTAAATAATTTAACATTAGAATCCAATTTGATTGATAATTTATATTTCTGTGGTGAAATACTTGATGTCCATGGTGACTGTGGAGGCTTTAATCTTCAATGGGCTTGGAGTTCAGGATATGTTGCTGGAAAATCTGCTTCCCAAAATTAAATTTATTTAATCAAAATATAGATATAGCTTAATTATTCAAATACATATTGAAAAGAATAATAAATAAAATCCAATTTTCACATCTGATATTTTTAATATAAAATATCAGATGTAGAAAATATTTAATTTAAGATGTATAAATTTATTAACTTATTATTCAGCTTTCTGCCATTCAGCTTCTAATAAAGTAAGTTCTGTACCATCATTTTTTCTGATTGTATGATAGGTTTTTATTATTCCATCCTCTTTTTTTACTACTGCTGAAGATGATATCTTTTCTCCATATTTACTTTCTTTTTCAAATGTAACCTTAATTCTTTTTATTGTATAATCTTTAACTATTTCAGCTGGAACTGCTTCTATTGCCCATTCAATGTATTTAACATTATTAACATGATTATTAGAATCTATGTCGCTATATCTTATATTAAATTCTACACAATAATCTTCTCCATCTATTCTTTCAAGCTTTTCCATGCTTACATCATAATTTATATCTCCATCTACTCCATAAAAATCATACTGCTCTTTCTGTATTCTCATAGGTCTTCTCTTTTCAATATCAATCAAGAAAAATAAAGCTAATGCTTCTCCAATTACATTACTTTTTTCATCTTTAATAATATATCTTCTTAATCCATAAAATTTCTTAAATCCAACTGGTTTTGTTGTTATACTTATAGTTTCTCCAAACATAGGATATCTCTTCATTTTTATATCGTATTTATAAAAAACCCATGCACAATTATTTTTTGCACAATAATCTATTCCACCACCAACTGATTCTGACTGTTGTGTTCCAACATCACATATAAAATCAATGATTGATGATAATTTGCATCTTAATTTTGAATCAACCTCATAATAATGTATCTCATAGTTTTTAGTGAATTCTTTCATAACAATTCTTTGCAAAAGCTATTTTGCTTCTCCTTTCCTTTTAAAATTTTCCTTTAATATATATTATCATACATTTTTGCATAAATATAATTAATAAATTTTCAGTTTATTCTTTTGATGCATTTTTCAATAATAAAACTATATAAAAAAAATTAGGATTTTCATAATTGAAAATCCTAATTTATAATTATTTATTTAATGCTTCTAATAAATTATCTAAATTTATTCCATGAACCGCAGCAGCTTCAGCTATTGTTTCCGCTTGAGCTGATGGACATCCAACGCATCCCATACCAAAGCTCATTAAAATTTCTGCTTTAGATGCATCTGCATGAACAACTTCGCCTATTGTCATATCCTTAGTTATCATTATATTTCACCTTCTTCTGCACATAATCTAATAATATTGTATACCAAAAATTATATTTTATGAGAAGTTAAAAGTCAATATCCGACAACTTTACTAGACTATAGAGATTTAATTCTCATAGTTTGATCTCTCTTAGGACCAACAGAAACAATTGATATCTTTGTATCTGTAAATTCTTCTATTCTCTTTAAATATTTTTTTGCATTTTCTGGCAATTCATCATAACTTCTTGCATCAGCTACTTCTTCTCCCCAGCCTTCAAATTCTTCATATACTGGTTCACATTTAGCTAAATCTTCTAAGCTTGCTGGGAAGTAATCTATAACTTTACCATTAAATTTATATCCAACACATACTTTTAATTTATCTAATCCTGCTAATGTATCAATTTTTGTTACTGCTAATGATGTTAATCCACTAACTCTGCAAGCAGTCTTAACTATAACTAAGTCTAACCATCCACATCTTCTTGATCTTCCTGTAGTTACACCATATTCATGGCCTTTTTCTCTTATCCAGTTACCAGTTTCATCAAGTAATTCTGTTGGGAATGGTCCTTTACCAACTCTTGTAGTGTATGCTTTTGTTATACCAACAGCATTAGTAATCATGTTTGGTCCTATACCAACACCATTAGCTACTCCACCAGCAGTTGTATTAGATGAAGTTACATATGGATAAGTTCCATAATCAATATCTAATAACATACCTTGAGCACCTTCAAATAAAACAGTTTTATCTGCTTTAATATCATTGTAAACTCTTACTGAAGTATCTTGAACAAATGGTCTTAATTTCTTACCAAATTCTAAATATTCTTTCAATATCTCATCAAAGTTTAAAGCTTCTCCACCTAAAACTTTAGTGATATATGCATTTTTCATTTCAATATTTTCTTTAAGCTTTTCTGTGAACACTTCTTCATGCATTAAATCACAAACTCTAATTCCACATCTTTCAAATTTATCTGTATAGCAAGGTCCTATTCCTTTACCAGTAGTACCAATATCATTCTTTCCTCTTGCTTTTTCCTTAAGTCTATCTAATATTTTATGATATGGCATTATAAGTTGTGCTCTATCACTTATTATTAATTTTTCTGGTGTTACTTTTACTCCAACACCTTCTAAATAGTCTATTTCTTCAAATAAAGCCTTTGGATCAACAACGACTCCATTTCCTATTACATTTAATTTATCTTCATATAAAATTCCTGATGGTATTAAGTGCAATTTGTATTCCTTGTCACCAACTACAACAGTGTGACCAGCATTGTTTCCTCCCTGGAATCTAACAACAACATTAGCATCTTCTGCTAAATAATCTGTCATTTTACCTTTTCCTTCATCGCCCCATTGAGCTCCTAAAACAATAAATGCTGACATCTATCCTGCCTCCCTTAAATAAATACTCTTAAATTTTATTCGTACCAGTTATCGGAGTTAATTATTTGCTATCTATAATTTATTTTTTATCTCCTTTTAAATATTAGCAAAGTACGTGTCTATGGTCAACTACATATCGAATATTTTTTTGATTTTTATGCAAATAATTCGTATAATATTAACAAAGACTATTTTATGAAAGGAAACCCAATGTTTAACATATTCAAAAGAAAAACTTTATTTTTTATTCACTAATTTCTGTCCAAATTTTAAAAGTCCAGGTTTGATTATATATTGGAAAACAAATTAATTAATATAAAAATATCATTAATAAGGAGTGCAAATATGAACATATACGAAGAATCATTAAAATTCCATGAAGAAAAAAGAGGTAAATATGAAATAAAACCAACATGCGAAGTAAAGAACTCAAAAGATTTAAGCTTAGCTTATACACCAGGAGTTGCAGAACCATGCCGTGAAATACATAAGGATCCATCAAAAGTTTATACATATACACGTAAATGGAATACTGTAGCAGTAATATCAGATGGAACTGCAGTACTTGGTCTTGGCGATATAGGACCTATGGCTGCCTTGCCTGTAATGGAAGGTAAAAGTGTTTTATTTAAGGAATTTGGTAATGTTGATGCATTTCCTATAGTTCTTGATACAAAAAATGTTGATGAAATTGTTGAAACAGTTGCAAATATTGCTCCAACACTTGGCGGAATAAACTTAGAAGATATTTCAGCTCCAAGATGCTTTGAAGTTGAGCAAAAATTAAAAGAAAGATTAAACATTCCAGTATTCCATGACGACCAACATGGAACTGCAATAGTTGTCTTATCAGGATTGATAAACGCTTTAAAAGTAGTAGGAAAAAAATTAGATAATATAAAAGTTGTTATTAATGGTGCTGGTTCTGCTGGAACTGCAATCTGTAAATTATTACTTTCTTCTGGTGTTAAGGAAATAGTAATGTGTGATATAAATGGAGTAATAAGCAGAGATAAAGATTTAAGTGATAATAAATATATGGCTGAATTAGCTCAAATAACTAATCCTAATAATGTAACTGGAATGCTTAAAGACGCTATGGTAGGAGCTGATGTATTCATAGGCGTTTCTGCTCCAAACATAGTTTCAAAAGAAATGGTTAAAACCATGAATAAAGATGGAATAATTTTTGCTATGGCAAATCCAACTCCTGAAATATTCCCTGAAGATGCAAAGGAAGCAGGAATTGCAGTTATGGGAACAGGACGTTCAGATTATCCAAATCAAATTAACAATGTACTTGCATTCCCTGGAGTATTCAGAGGTGCATTAGATGTAAGAGCATCTGAAATAAATGAAGAAATGAAAGTTGCTGCTGCGTATGCAATTGCAAATGCAATACCCGAAAACGAATTAAATGCAGAAAATATAATTCCAAAAGCATTTGATTTAAAAGTTCAAAAATTAGTTGCAGAAGCTGTTAAAAATGCAGCAGTAAAAAGTGGCGTATCTCAAATATAGAAACAGAAAATATAAAAAATACTGAGATGTTTTTAAATGTCTCAGTATTTTTTATTTTGAATTTCAAAAATTCATTATTCAATTTAAAATTTTTATTATCTATAATAAAATTTTTCAAATTTTAAAGAAAAAACAGAGGGAGCAATATTAATTAAAATTATGCACATTCAACATTTCTTGAATTTATCCACACTTCTAAAATAAAAAGTTATCCACATTTTTAAAAAATAATTTTATCCACAAATAATTTTAAAATAATTTTTCCACAACAAAATAATTTTGAAATTATACACATAAAAACAGAGGGAGCAAAAAATAAAAATTTTTCTGCTCCCAATAAGGTTCTTATTGCAACATAGCTGCTCTTTTTATTTGTGAAAAGTTCTTATTGCAGCATAGCTGCCTTTTTATTTGTGCATATTTTTTGATTTTTCAGCGCACTTATCCATAGCTTGAATTACACTATTTCTAAACCCTAACTTCTCAAGTTCAACTACAGCATCAATTGTAGTTCCTGCTGGTGAACATACCATATCTTTTAATTCTCCTGGATGCTTTCCTGTATCTAAAACCATTTTTGCAGATCCTAAAACACTTTGAGCTGCCATTTTATAAGCTTTTGCTCTTGGTATTCCAAGTTTTACTGCACCATCAGCCATTGCTTCAATAAACATGAACACATATGCAGGTGATGAACCAGCTACTGATATAAATCCATCAAAATATTTTTCTTCTAAAACTTCACATTCTCCAAAACTTTCAAAAATATTAATGCAGTATTCTAATTCTTCCTTACTTACATTTTCATTAGGACACACTGCAGACATTGCTTCACCCACAAGCGCTGGCGTATTAGGCATTGTTCTAATTATTTTGCAGTCATCTCCAAGCCATTCTTCCATATCTTCAATTGCTATTCCAGCTGCAATTGTTATTATTAACTTATTTTCTGTTAATCTATCTTTTATTTCATCAATAACTGTCTTATACATATGTGGTTTAACAGCTAAAATTATAGTTTCACTTTTTTCAGCTACTATCTTACTATCAAGAGTTGTTTCAATTTTAAATTCATCTGCAAGTCTTTTGGAAGAAGCTTCTGTCTTGGTAGACACAATTATATCTTCAGGTTTTAAAAATCCTGATTTTATTAATCCTCCTACCATAGAACTTCCCATGTTTCCGCAACCTATAAATCCTACTTTTTTATTCATTTTTTAGCCCCCAATTTAAAATTTTTTGTTATATATTCATTTTTTATGTTTTTATATAAATATTTAAAAATTCACCCACTACAATCATAGGATAGCTTGGTTATAAATTCACAAACTATAAATAATTGAAGGGAGGAATTTATATGACCTGTACTTCTATAGTATATAATAATAAAATTTATAACATCGATAAATTCATCAACTGTATACTTTATTCTAATATGAATGCAAAAAAATCACCTATATGTGAAATAACAGAACAATCCGATTGTTACTTAATCTCTCTAACTCCATTTTATAATAGCATAAATTATTTTGAAGTATATTATAAAAACCGCTTTTTAATATTACAGATTAAAAGAAAAAATCCTTCTTCTAAAACATTGTCCACTAAATTATTTTATCTTCCAAATATAAATACTAAAAAAATTTCACATATTTACTATAATGATAGTTTATCACTAAAAGTTCCTAAAATCTATTTTAATAATTCTTAATTCACATTATAAACAAAAATCAGGACTGCTTAAATATAGATTATTTTTATAATAATAAAATATTCTTTAATGTAACAGTCCTGTATAGTATATTTATTTTATTCAGTATGAACAACATCTAAATTAGCAAATTTACTATATTGACCAAGCCATCTTAATTTAACAGTTCCAACTGGACCATTTCTCTGTTTAGCCATAATACATTCACCAATATTTTTATCTTCTGTTTCCTTATTATAATATTCATCTCTATAAAGGAACATAACAATGTCAGCATCCTGCTCTATTGATCCAGACTCTCTAAGGTCTGATAGCATAGGTCTATGGTCTGCTCTCTGTTCTGGTGCACGGGATAACTGTGATAAAGCTATTACTGGACATTCCATTTCTTTAGCTAAAGCCTTGATAGATCTTGATATTTCAGATACCTCTTGCTGTCTATTTCCATCAGAATTAGCACCACCAGACATAAGCTGCAAATAATCAATAACAATAAGATCGATTCCGTACTCCATTTTTAATCTTCTGCATTTTGATCTCATTTCCATAACAGTTACACCTGCAGTATCATCAATATAAATCTTAGCTTTAGAAAGAGGTCCGCTTGCCATAGCTATGTTTTCCCAATCTTCATCGCTTAATGTACCTGTTCTAAGTTTAAGCATATCAACATTTGCTTCAGAACATAAAAGCTTATATGCAAGCTGTTCTTTAGACATTTCCAGAGAAAATATAACAACACTTTTATGTTCTCTAAGTGCTACATGTTCTGCTATATTTAAAGCAAATGTAGTTTTTCCCATGGATGGTCTTGCTGCTATTAGAACCATATCACCACTTTGAAAACCTGATGTTTTTGCATCAAGATCAATAAATCCCGATGGAACTCCTGTAACTTCACCTTTATTATTAAAAAGTTTTTCAATTTTTAAAAATCCTCTTTCTAATACATCACCTAAAGATTCAAAGTCTTTCGAAGTTCTGTTTTCTGCTATGTTAAATATTTTCTTTTCAGCCACATCTACTACATTTTCAACATTACTCTGATTATTATAACTTTCTTCAATAATTGTTGTTGATGCTTTTATAAGCTTTCTCAATGTTGATTTATCTGAAACTATTTTTATATATGAACTTAAATTAGCAGTAGATGGTACAGAAGAACTTACTTCTGTTATGTATGTTACGCCACCAGCTCTTTCAAGCATTTCTGTACTTTTGAGATATTCTAAAAGAGTAACTAAATCAACAGCCATATCATTTCTAAACATCTCTAATATAGCTTTATATATGACTTTATGCCCATCTCTATAAAAATCTTCTTCCTCCAAACTTTCAAGAACCTTTGCAATAGCATTTTTATCAATAATCATGGAACCTATTACAGATTGTTCAGCTTCTATACTTTGAGGCAAACTTCTCATAACTGGTGCATCCAAAATTCTTCCTCCTCTCGTTTTATTGTTCTATTATTTCAATACTAAAAATTATATTATAAAATTTAAATTTTGTAAAAATATTAAGATTCTTATTGAATTTAATTTCTTAAACTTTATTGATTTTAAATTAATTCTAAGTTAACTGAATTGAATTATCTAACATCATGAGGAATCTGCAAATTTTTAATTTTACATTGCTAATTGCAAAATATAATGTAAAATTGAAAAAATACACATCAGCAATAAACCATAGTAAATCGCAAGATGTGCATTTTCAGACTTTCTAATTAAATGCAATATCTAAAAGTTCTTCAATTGTGCTAATTGTCTTAACTTTAATATCTGTATTATTTAATGGTATTTCATGTTCATTTTCCTTTGGAATCAAAACAAGATTTATACCCATTCTCTTTGCTCCATATATTTTTTCAAATATACCACCAACAGGTTTAACTTTTCCTTGAAGAGATATCTCTCCTGTAATTGCTATATCCTGTCTTAAAGGTTTCTTCATTAATGCACTTATTATACATGTTGTAATTGCTGCACCTGCTGAAGGTCCATCAATTTTTCCGCCACCAATAACATTAACATGGACATCATAATCCTTAATATCCTTATCAGTTATGCTTCTTATTACTGATGCTGCATTAAATACAGAATCTTTTGCCATAGAACCTGCTGTATCATTAAATCTAACTACACCAGCGCCCTTTTTCTTCGCTGGAAATACAGCACACTCTATTTCTATTGTAGATCCCAGAAATCCACTTACTCCTAATCCATAAACATGGCCAATCTCCTTTTTACTCATATCTTTTAATCTTTCAAAAGGAGTATATCTTCCAATAGATATTATTTCATCTAAATGTGATAACTTAATCTCTAAATTATCTTCAGAATAATCAGAAGAGTATAGTGCATATCCATATGCATCTGTCAGCATATTTATTGCCTTTCTTCCCTCAAATGTATAATTGCTTATTTTTTCAGCAACCCCATCTTCAAGCTTTACTTTTAATTTCTCAGCAGCATCATTTACAATAGCTGTTATATCAGATGAAGAAAGAGGTTCAAAATAAACTTCTGTACATCTTGATCTTAATGCTGGGTTTATTTCACTAGGACTTCTAGTTGTAGCTCCAATCAACACAAAATCAGCAGGAGCCCCATTATCAAATAAATATTTTATATATTTAGGTATCATTTCATCATCTGGATCATAATAAGATGATGAGAATTCAACTCTTTTATCTTCTAAAACTTTCAGTAATTTATTCTGAAGCATAGAATCGAGTTCTCCAATTTCATCTATAAATAATACTCCTCCATGAGCTTCAGTAACCAATCCTGGCTTTGGTTCTGGAATTCCTATCTCAGCTAAATCTCTCTTGCTTCCTTGATATATAGGATCATGAACAGAACCAAGTAATGGATTTGTTATTTCTCTTGGATCCCATCTTAATGTTGTTCCATCAACTTCAACAAACTTTGAATTCTCATCAAAAGGAGTAAATGGAATTTTCTTAACTTTATCAAGAGCTAGTCTTGCTGCTGTAGTTTTCCCAACCCCCGGAGGTCCATATAAAATTATATGCTGAGGATATGGAGATGAAAGTTTTGATATTAACGACTTTACTGCTCTATCCTGCCCTATTACCTGTTCAAAATTCTGAGGTCTTAAAAAGCTCATGATATTTTTACTTGTAACTTTGCTGTCTAATTCAATTAAATTATTCAATTTTCCAAGGGTCTTTTTATTTTCAACACCTTTTTGTTTGTTTATAACTGAAAGTCTTACTTCATCTATATACTTTTCTTGTTTCTCCATTATTGACTGCTCAACTTGAGCTTCAATTTTGTTTTGGACATATTTCTTTGCTAATTCATCAGAAATCAATCCAATAGTATCTTCAACACACTTTTCTAATTCATCTGCTTTAGGTACAACTTTTAATCCCTTTCCTTCTGAAAGAATTGTATTTAAAGCAAAAATTCTATCGCATGGATCTATTGATTGTATATATTTATCCAATTTAAATCTTATTGTTCTAGCTCTAAATGCACCTTTATCAAGAACATTTTTGGCTATTCCATACAACGCGTCTATTTTAGATTCAAGGGATAGATTACATGAAATAATCTCTTCTAATATATTAGAGTTTTCATACGAATTCAAATTTAATCCTCCTTATGCTTGTGCAACAATAATTACCTTCATCTTTGTGCTTACTTCAGGATATAATTTAACATCTATTTCATATCCACCTGCAACTTTTATTGTATCCATAACTATTTTCTTCTTATCTATATCTATTTTATATTGTTCCTTAATTAATCCAGCAACATCTTTGCTTGTTATTGCACCAAATAGCTTTCCATTTTCACCTGTCTTAGCAGTAATTTTAATTTCTTTTCCCTTTAATTCTGCTGCTAACTTTTGAGCTGCTTCTAATTCAGCTAATTTTTGCTTTCTTTCATTTTCTTTTTTATTATTTAAAATGTGTAAATTTGAATCAGTTGCTTCTTGTGCTAATTTCCTTGGAAATAAAAAGTTTCTTGCATATCCATCTGATGCTTCTATAACTTCACCTTTCTTACCAATTTTCTTTACATCTTGTAATAAAATAACCTTCATAACTATTCACCTGTCCTTAAGTATTTTTCTATTGATTCTTCTAATTTTTCAACAACATCATCCATTGTTGCATCTGATACCTTGGCTCCTGCAATATTCATATGTCCGCCTCCTCCTAAGGATTCTAAAACAATCTGAATGTTTATATCACCAAGGGACCTTCCACTAATATATATATCATTTCCTATTTTGCCTAAAACAAAACTTATAGAAATGCCTGATATATTCAACAATTCATCAGCAGCTTTAGCTACAATTACAGGTTCAACATTTTCTGGTGTAACTGCAATTGCAATTTTATTATTTACTTGTGCTGATTTTATAGTTTCTGCTATGCTTAAATAACTTCTTAAATCATCAGTAAACATTCTTTTTACTTCTATAGGATCTGCTCCTAAAGATTTTAAGAAAGATGCTGCATCAAATGTCCTAACACCAGTTTTAAAAGAAAATCCTTTTGTATCCATAAATATACCAGCAAGAAGTCCTTCTGCTTCTATTCTTGTCAATTTAGGCTTTTCAACCATATATTGAATTATTTCAGTAACCATTTCTGATGTCGAAGATGCATATACTTCTATATAATTCAATATATCATTTTCAATCATATCAGGACTTCTTCTATGATGATCTATTATAACTTTACGTTCTGCTTTATAAACTACTGGAAGGTTGCTTATATAACTCTTATTATGAACATCAACAATAATAACTAATGTTCTTTTATTCATATGTTCAATAGCTTCTTCTTCTGTTGTAAATAAATCATCATATTTAGGATTATCCTTTAATCTGTTTAAGTAATAATCTATAGCATTAGTGTCATTATTTAATATAATATTGCAAGCTTTTCCTAATTGTTTAACTATACTAGCTAATCCCACTGCTGCTCCAAGACAATCCATATCTGGATTTTTATGTCCTAATATATATACATTACTACTTTCACATATAAGTTCACTCAATGCTCTTGCTATTACTCTTGCTTTAACTCTGGTTCTCTTCTCAAATTCTTTAGAGTTTCCTCCAAAAAATTTAATATCATTACCATTCTTAACTACTGCCTGATCTCCACCTCTTCCCAATGCTAATTCCTTAGCAAATTTAGCAGTATTATAATTTTCTTGTGGAGACATTCCGCCATATCCTATTCCGATACTTAATGTAACTTCTATTGAATTTCCTAAATCAATTTTTGAAATATCATCTATTATTTTGAATTGTTTATTTATTTCATCTGCAATATATTTGTCTTGTACTGATAATACATATTTATTAGTATCATATTTTTCAATCATTGCTTTTAAATTATTAGCATATAGATTAATTTTTCTTTCAATTTCTGCTACTAAGAGTGGTTTGTTATTTTCATCAGTCTTTTCCAATACATCTGAAAGATTGTCTACTTCTATAAGCATTATTCCCTCTTGAGTTTTTTCATAATCTATAAGCTTTGTTATATCATTGAATGATAATAAATACACATATTCATTTTCTTCTCTTTCAATTGTAGTAGCATAGACATCATATAACTTTCCATTTATATTTAACCTTTGATGATTATCCTCACTTTTTAGTGAATCATCAATATTAATTCCTCTTGCAATACTTAAAATATTATCACCTAAAGTATTTTCATTAGGCCGCATAGCATTAAATAATTTATTGCACCAAATAATTTCTCCACTTTCTTTAATTAAAACTAGTGGATATATAAATTGAAGAACATTATCTTTAATTCCTTTATCTAAAGCTTTTGAAAAATAATCAATTTCATCTTCCTTAGACCACATTAAATTTAATGTGTATGAATTATCTATGCAGTGAAATATCAATATAATTATCCCTGCTAGAATATGATTAAATGAAATTAGTATTATTGAAATTATAACTAATAATCCAGGCTTAAGCAAACGTTTAAGCATAGTTACTTTATCCATAAAAGCCTCCTAAGACATATCTAGTCTATTCTATTTCTACTAATATAATGTTTTAGTCTACTTAAACTTTTGCCTTCCTTTTCAACTTGATCCTCTGCTCTGATTCCTAAATCTAATTTTGATTTCATATTTTTATCTATGTCTTCAAATGGATAGCCAAGTTTTTCTCCTAATACATATAAAATTATTACAGCACCTGAAATGCACTCTAAAATAGCATCTTGTGCTATATTATTTCCTTTAGTAAGTAATCTGAAAAACTCACCTATAATACAAAGAAGTTGTGCCTTCAAATCTTCTATAATTTTAATGTTTTTCATTATATTAAAATTATCTTTTTTCATAGACATATCCCCTCTCCCTCTTAACCCTCGTATTCTTATTGTAATTTTTTTTCATCTTTATTGCAAGAATTTATAATACCACTCTATATTCTACCATATTTTGTAAGATAAATATATATTCTAACTAATAATCTATAATTAATATCCATTATAAATATGTGAAATGCAATGAAAAATAAAATGTTAAAAATATGTTTAAACTTATAAGTAATATTTAAATTCATCTACAAATTCTTAAAAAATATAAATTTTTTATAGAAACAAAAAAACTCCTGATTACTCAGGAGTTTTAAATTATTACTATTCAGTTGTGAATGGTAATAATGCTATGTTTCTAGCTCTCTTTATAGAAGTTGTTAATTCTCTTTGGTGCTTAGCACAAGTTCCAGAGATTCTTCTTGGAAGTATCTTACCTCTTTCAGTAACATACTTTCTTAATTTATTTATATCTTTATAATCGATGAATTCGGCTTTATCTACACAGAAAGCACAAACTTTCTTTCTAGATCTTCTCATTCTACCGCCTGGTCTTCTATTATTGTTTTCTTCTCTGCTCATTTCTTTCCCTCCTCACCTAAAAAATTTCTTAGAAAGGCATATCTCCATCATCAACTGGAGTCATATCCTCTTCAAAGTTTCCACCACCAAATACATCATTTGTTGGTGCTGAATATTCATTTCCTGCGCCAAAACTATTACTTGATGAATTACTTCCCTTGCTTCCAAGGAATTGAACTCCACCAACTGGATCTGCTACTACTTCAGTAACATATCTCTTAGTTCCGTCTTTAGCATCATAACTTCTAGTCTGAATTCTACCGCTGATAGCCATTTGGCTACCTTTACTCATATAGTTCGCAGTACTTTCAGCCTGTTTACCCCATATTACTACTGGGATAAAGTCAGCTTCGTTTTGACCAGTTTTAGTATTATACCTATCAACTGCTAATGTCAAAGTTGTTACAGCAGCACCAGTACCTGGTGTAAATCTTAGTTCTGGATCTTTAGTTAATCTTCCGATTAGAACTACTTTGTTCATTTACAACACCGCCTTACGCTTGTTCATTAACGATGATATGTCTGATAACACCATCAGTGATTCTGAATATTCTATCTAATTCTCTAGGTAATTCTGGAGCAGCTGTGAAGTTAACTAAAGTATAGTAACCTTCGTTTACTTTAGCGATTTCGTAAGCAAGTTTTCTCTTACCCCAGAAATCAACGTTTTCTACTGTTCCTCCACCATTTTCGATAACACCCTTAAACTTTTCGATGTTAGCTTTAACTGTTTCTTCATCGAATGATGGGTTTAATATGAATATAGTTTCGTATTTTCTCATCAATTTCACCTCCTCCCCTCGGACTAACGGCCATGCTTTGCACGGCAGGGATTACAATTTATGATTATATCATCAAATTCAAAAAATTTCAAGTAATTAATTTATTTTTCTGCTTCAGATACTATTTTTTTTGCACCTTTTATAAATTTACTTCTTGGAATCATTACAATTCTTCCACATCCAGTACATTTAATTTTTATATCAGCACCAACTCTTATTATTTCAAATTCATATGTTCCACATGGATGTTGTTTCTTCATCTGTACTATATCGCCAAGATTAAAGTTTTCTATCATTAATTTTCCCCCTTCATTATTTCTTATTGGGCATTATCAATTGCAACATAACCATTTTCTTGCTTAAAATAAATATTTTTATATTCTATAATCTTATCCTTTAATATAGTTTCAATATAATTTTTATCTTCTATCCTTACACATATACCACAACTCATAGTTATTACTGTTGGAGTAGGCATTATTCTAAATTTGTAATTCAATTCATTTAATTTTTTTTCTGCTGACATAGCATCATGTGTATTTTTAAAAACCACTATATAATAATTCAACACTGCCACCACCTTTCACACTATAATTTATATTATATATATTCTAATTAACAATGTACAATGGACAATTAACAATGAATGATGAAATCTTTTCAAGATTTTTTTAACTATTAAGTAGTTTTAATGAACATTTTCACATAAATTTATTTTATCTATATTTTAAATAAATAATAAATTTTAATATTAATTTAGTGAAAATATTTTCCCTTTATTTTATAATTATATAGATAGATTAGTATAAGGAGTAAATTATGTTTTCATTATGGTGTGTGTGTAAAGCTATATTTGTAGGATTTATTACTGGATTCACAGCATCTATACCTTTAGGTCCTTCAGGTCTTGAATCTATAAATAGGTCAATTTCAAAAGGTTTCCGTGAAGGATTTAAGGTATCTATAGGTGCTGTCTCTGCGGATTTTTTATATATAATTATAATTAATTTAGGTCTTTTTACAATATTTAACAGACACAAAAATTTTCAAAGTCTGTTTTGGATTTTATCTGGAATTATACTTATAATATTTAATCGTCTTTCATTTGCAAATGACTCAAATAAAAATGATTCAGATAATTTAATAAATAAATATACATCAAGTGCACTTCTCACTGGATTTTTAATAACTTTCATAAATCCAACAACTCCCTCACTATGGATTGCTATAAGTACTACTATATTTAGTGTCTGGAGATATCATGGAAGATTATATTTTTTAACAGCTGTATTTTCTATGATGATTGGAAGTGTAACTTGGTTTTGTTTACTTAATATTTTAGTAAGTAAAGGTATAAAAAAGGTAAAATCTGATTATACAAAAAAAACATCAAAGTTATTAAATTATTTTCTAATTATTTTAGGAATATCTTTTATAGTTTTAGGAATATTTAAATTCATAAGATAAAGTTGATAATTAAATTTAGAGGTGAAATACAATATGGATGTTTATTTAGATAATTCATCAACTACTTTTCCAAAGCCAAAGCAAGTAATTGATAGTATGTATAATTATATGATAAATATAGGAGGTAATGCTGGAAGAGGCAATTATTCAAACACCTTACAGAGCAATCGTTTTTTATATGAAGCACGTGAAATAGTAAGTGATTTTTTCGGTTTTTCTTCACCTAGTAATGTAATATTTACTAACAATGTTACAACATCATTAAACATGTTGATAAAAGGTCTTCTTAAAACAGGTGACCATGTAGTGACATCATCTATGGAGCATAACTCTGTAATACGTCCACTTGTAAATTGTAAGGAAAATTTAAAAATAAAACTTGATATAATAGATGCTGATGATTTAGGCTTCATTAACCCTTCTGATTTTGCATCAAAAATCACTTCTGAAACAAAATTAGTTATTTTAACACAAGCTTCAAATGTAACTGGTTCTATTCAAAATATAGCTGAAGTAGGAAAGATATGCAAAGAGAAAAATGTATTCTTTATTGTAGATTCTTCTCAAGGAGCTGGTGTTTTAAATTTAGATATAAATGCAGTACATGCTAACGCTATAGCTTTTACTGGACATAAAAGTTTATTAGGGCCTCAAGGAATTGGTGGATTTATAATTGATGACAAATTAAACGCTTCTTGTAGAGCTCTTCTTCAAGGTGGAACTGGAAGTTTATCATATTCTTTAGATCAGCCAGATTTTCTTCCTGATAAATTTGAATGCGGTACACATAATATGCCAGGAATTATTGGACTATCTGAAGGCATTAAATTTATAAAATCTACAGGAATACAAAATATTTATGAACATAATCACCATTTAATGAATCAACTATTAAATGGGCTTCTAAATATAGATAATTTAATAGTTTATGGTGATACAACCGGAAAAAATATAACCACTTGTGTTTCAATTAATATGAAATGTATGGATTCTTCTGAATTAGGATTTATCTTAGAAGAAAATGCTATAAAAACTCGTTGTGGACTTCATTGTGCTCCTTTAGCTCATAGAACTATTGGAACATATCCAAATGGTACTGTAAGATTAAGTATTGGATATTTTAATACAAAAGAAGAAATAGATTATACTTTAAAAACTTTAAATAAAATTTCATTAAATAAATAATTATTGAATAAAACCTCTTCTATTGGTAATAAATCTAATAGAGGAGGTTTTATCAATTATGTGTAACAATTTTTCTGTTGATTCATCTTTACCAACAGCATATATAAAAATAAAAGAACATCTATCTAAAGAATTAAAAACAGTAATCAATAATAGACCAATTATAATATTATGTATAGGTTCTGATAGATCTACAGGTGATTCATTAGGGCCACTTATTGGATATAAATTAAAATCTCTTGCTGTTAATAACATTTATGTTTATGGTACTTTAGAAAATCCTGTACATGCAAAAAATCTTTCTGAAATTTTAAATAAAATAAATTTAAATTTTATTAATCCATATATTATAGCAATTGATTCATGTCTCGGTTCTCTCAATAACATAGGTAAAATATTCATAAAAAAAGGGCCTCTATTTCCAGGATTAGCTCTAAATAAAGATTTACCTTCAGTTGGTGAAATTAATATAACAGGAATTGTTAATATATCTGGAAATTTTGAATTTCTAGTTTTACAAAACACTCGTCTTTATACTGTTATGAAATTAGCTGATTCTATTTCTCGAGGAATTTACTATTTTACATTAGACGCCTGTAACAACTCAAACTCTGATAATATAATTTCTTTTAATAAAAATAATTACAACTAATTATTTTTTAAACATAAAGTAAAAAAATATATTTAATATAAATTTATTTTTTTATAAAATGTTTCACGTGAAACATTAATTGTTCCATATTGTATCTTTTAAAATTTTTCTTTATAAAAATATTGTTAATATATTCATAAAAAATCCATTGTTGATAATTTTAATTTAACAAAGAAAAAGTAAGTACTAAGACTTACTTTTTCTTTGTATTATTCATTTCATATTTATTACATGCTTCATTTAGAACATATAATTCTTCTTCTGAAAGATCATATCTAGATATTCCTTTATCAACTGGCTTCGCATATGTAGTACTTTCTTGTCTTCCATATATTCCAGTTAAAATAACTCCATCATTTCTGTCATCCAATAAAGCAATTGAAAAGCTCAAATCACTTCCAACATCTTCAAACGCTTTATATCTCATTATAGCAACTTTTTGAATACATTCTTCCATTTTAAGCTCTAATCTTTCACACTCTTTAATTGCTTTTTCTGATATTTCTTTAACTTCATCTATGCTGTCAATTCTTTCAAGCAACATTTCCTCAAGATTTTTACTATTTGTCCCCTTCATAAGTCTTCTGTACTTATCTTCAACTCTTCCTATAATTTTAAATAAACATAAAATTATTATAAATAATAATACTATTATAACAGTCATTGCCATTAATATATATGGCGTATATAAATTGATTGAATTAATTATTGCTTCCACTATATTGTCATTCCTTTCATAATTGTTTCACGTGAAACATTTTAGATATTTATAATATCTAAAATTCTTTGTAAATCATCCTCTGAATAATATTCGATTTCAATTTTGCCCTTATTATTCTTATTAGATATATTTACTTTTGTTCCAAAATAATCTTGAAGCTGATTTTTTATATTTTTATAATATGGATTTAATTCTACAGTTGTTGTCTTTTCTTCTTTATTTTTGCCTTCAACTATTTTTTTAACCATTCTTTCTAATTCTCTTACAGATAAATTTTCATCAATAACCTTTTGTGATAATTCATATTGAACTTCTTCATCCTTTATTCCTAATAAAGCTCTTCCATGTCCTTCTGAAATAATACCTTCAATTATGTATTGTTGAACCCTGCTATCCAAATTAATTAATCTCATCGTATTTGTTATAGCAGTTCTTGATTTACCTATTCTCTTACTTAAATCTTCTTGTGTGATTTTAAAATCATTTATAAGCTTTTTGTATGCGAGTGCTTCTTCTATAGGATTCAAATCTTGCCTTTGAATATTCTCTATGAGCGAAATTTCCAAAACATCCATTTCACTTAATTCCATTATTATTGCAGGAACTTCTTTTAACCCAGCCATTTTAGCTGCTCTCCAACGCCTTTCTCCAGCAACTATAATATAAGATTCATCATCACTTTTTCTTAATATAAGAGGCTGTATAATTCCATGAGTCTTTATTGATTCTGTTAATTCAACTATTTTGTCATTATCAAATGCTTTTCTAGGTTGGTTATTATCATTTTTAATTTTATTTAAAGGAATCATCATCTTGCCTTCTTTAATTTCTTCCGATTCCACTTTGACATCCTCTGGAATAAGAGCACTTAGCCCTTTACCTAAACCAAATTTTTTCCCCATTAAACTTCACCTACTGTCTACTTAAAAATTCTTTTGTTAGGTTAGTATATGCTTCTGCACCTTTACATTTGTTATCATATAAAACTATTGGTAATCCAAAACTAGGAGCTTCTGCTAATCTTATATTTCTAGCTATTGTTGTTTTATATACCTTGTCCTTAAAGAATTTTTGAACTTCTTTTAAAACCTCATTACTTAAATTAGTCCTATAATCAAACATAGTCATAAGAACCCCTTCAATTTCAAGTTTCTTATTCAAAGATTTTTTAACTAATTGAATTGTACTCATTAATTGACTTACTCCTTCTAATGCGTAAAATTCACACTGCATCGGAATCAAAACAGAATCTGCACAAGTCAAAGCATTTATAGTTAACACGCCTAATGATGGAGGACAATCTATAAATACATAATCATATTCATCCTCTATTTCTTTCAACTTATTTTTCATTATATTTTCTCTATCACTTTTGTTAATAAGTTCAACTTCTGCTCCAGCTAATTCCATTGTTGATGGAGAAATAAATAAATTTTTTACTAGATTACTTTCAATAATTGATTCTTTCATTGATGCATCAGAAATAAGCACATCATATATGGAACATTCCAAGTTATTTTTATCTACGCCTAATCCACTTGTTGTATTACCTTGAGGATCTATATCTATTGTCAAAATTTTATAACCTTCCATAGCTAAATAAGCACATAAATTTATGTTAGTAGTAGTCTTTCCAACCCCACCCTTTTGATTAAAAATACATATTGTCTTCATAATTATAGCCCAAAAAGAGCACTCCCCCCTTTCCATATATTAATATTATATATATATTTAAAAGATATTAAAAGAATTAAGTTATAAAAAATCTCAATAACTCAGCATAACCTATTTTATAAAAAATTTTATACATTTTCTATACTATAATAAAAAGTAGTTTAAGTTAAGCACATCCATCTCGTAAATAACATTTTAGTAGTTTCGTAACTCCACCCCATTAATATTACTAAATTTAAGTTTGAAAAATCCTATATTTTATAATTTTTTGT
The DNA here is from genome assembly GCF_934754915.1 of uncultured Clostridium sp. Taxonomy (GTDB): domain Bacteria; phylum Bacillota; class Clostridia; order Clostridiales; family Clostridiaceae; genus Clostridium. The sequence continues at coordinate 83 of NZ_CAKVKB010000053.1, read as the reverse complement.
ACAATAAAAAAAATAGGACACCAAACTGTGCCCTAAATATATGTACTTTATTTCTTTAATTTTGGAATCTTTATTGTCAGTTC
>NZ_CAKVKB010000052.1 GCF_934754915.1 uncultured Clostridium sp. | reverse complement strand
CTGTATATCTTCGGTAACAGAAGTATTCTTTTTATCATGTTCTATATAAGTATCATAATAATTATTCATTATATTAAATGAATAATTATTAGTACAGTTGTTTTTAAACTGATTATATTCATTTACGACTGCTTTAACAACAGCTGCTGCATAAGCAGGAAGTGATTTTATATTTTCACGACTATGATGAATTTGAATAGCTATATATTTATTCACGATAAGCTGAACAACTCTTTCTTTAAGAAACCATTCTTTAATTGTAGATATTGCTCTTACAAGATGCATGACTTTTTGTTTACTTAAAGTTATTCCTGCAAAATCAATTCTATCTTTGACTAAAGCATATTCTTTTGGATTTTTCATTTTTATAAGTTCAAGCATATCATCTTCACTGTTTTTGTTATTTAATGTATTACACGTAAATGAAAATTTAAAGTTTGTAACTGTTTTTGGTGCAATATCTTTTTCACGAACTTCTGATGAAAAATCATTAAAGATTTCTTTATATTTAGAAAGCATAGTTTCTATGGTTCTTTTTGCATAATATTTACACTTTGTTTTAAGGATTTTTAGCCAGCTATTATTAAATTTTAATAGATTTATTGAAATACTATTATAATTTTTACTTGCTTTTGAATCTAAAAGCTGACATATATATATTATTATTCTCTTTTCTCTTGCTTTCATTTTAAAGAATTCATCTGTAAGAAAGAATTTTCTTATGTTTGTATAACCAGTAAAAGTTTCTCTTTCCTCATCTGTTTCTGCTTCAGCTTTTGATTTTGTCATATTTTCCATATTATTAAGAGACCAAGCGCATAAGGAATTATCATAAATTAAAATATTCATGCTTTCAAGTTTATCAATACAGTTTGAAATTGTTTTATATGCAGCAGCAGGGCAGTATCTATGAACTAAATTAATAAGATCAGATCTCTTACTGCTGTAGCTTTGAATTAAGTATTTTCCACTTTTAACTTCTGATGAAATATGAGCTAATATTATGTAAACATCAAATATTTTATATTCATTACATTCTCGTGATATTCTAGTAATATGTTCATTGCTTAATTTTGTAGCCATTCAAATTCACCTCCTTTGTTTAAAATTTTATTATGTAATTAAGATTGTAATGGAGTTTGGCTATTGAAAAATATAAAACTAATATATTTGCAATGTACTCCAAATCGGCTTAATATCTACATTCATACAATTATATGATATAGTTTATACGAAATTAATGATTATTGCAAAAGGCTGTTTTTTACCCTTGCGAACGGTGATTTTGGTAACTTGCTGACGAACTTATCACGTTTATAGGCATTTTACCCTTGCGAACGGCGATTTTGGTAATTTACTTTGAAAGTGACTCACAGACTGGATTTGAGAAGATGTTTACAATTTATGGATTCTGAAATTTTTAAAATTCATAAATTTTTTACCCTTGCGAACGGTAATCTAAGTCACGAAAGAAGAATTTTTATGAAAATAGAAGGAAAAATGAAGTTTTTTTAAAATTTTACCCTCGCGAACGGTGGGATTTGGTCACGAACTATTTTTTAAGTTCATATTATGAACTTAAAAAAGTGAAAATTTTTTTAATTTTTTTGTTTTTTTAGATAAAAGTCTATATATTTGCCATAAAATTTAATATTATTTATGATTTTTAAGAAGAGAAAGTCAAATTTTCTATTTTAAATGTGAAAATTTATAAGAAACAATAAAAAAATTACCCTTGCGAACGGTGATTTAAGTAATTTTACCCTTGCGAACGGTAATACTGGTTACGAAAAGCAAACAGAAAAAGGAATTTATATAAATTATAAGGAGATTATCGAGTATATTAAAAAATAGAAATATTGAAAGAAGGCTTATATATAAGTTAATATAAATATATGAGTAAGTTTAATATAGTGATTTTTAAATATATTACAAGTTACAAGATTAAAGTTTATCTTATATATAGTAAAATATAAAATTTTAAGTGTAAAAATGAAAATATAATTGAAATATATAGATTCTACCTATATAAACAACATAATATTAAAGAAATGGTGTAAAGATTTCATTATTAATTGTTAATTGCATATTTAATAGTAAATGTATATGAATAAAATTATTAAAAAACGATATGATATGTAATTATAATTAGGAATTTTTAATTAGAATGTATACAAATTAAACAATATAACTTATTATATAATTATTGCAGAGTGAGGTGAGTAATTGAGAATCATGGATAAAGATGATACATTATTTAAAGAAGATATGATAAAACTTTTTAAAAATACTTATGAAATGCTTGTTAAAAAAGATAAATTTATAGATTTTTATGATACTTTGGATAATGATCTTGCAAATTTAAAGGACACTGGTAAGAGAGAAGTAATATATAAAAATCTTACTAATTCGATAAAACGAACAAAAACACGATGGATTAACAAATATATAAAAGGTAGTGATAACAGCCTTCTTGAGGATCTTGAGTATGCAGAACACTTTTATAAACGTGTTAAAGAAGGGGTATATGAACCAGAAAAATTTGTTATGATTTATGGTGTCAATAATATAGATGAATATAAGCAGAAACTCTTTAATGAACTATATACATGGAGAGATAATCAAGATGCACTTTTATCAAGCTATAAATATTTAGGAACTTTTCAGAAAAGATCAGTAGCTCTTGCATTCAGAAGTGATATTTTAAAATTATATTATGATTTTCTCACTAATAATGCAAAAAGTGTAATTACAATTCCAAGTGTATTAAGTAATTTATCTATTGATACTACAAATAAAAAAGATTATTTAAAAGATGAAGAAAAAGAATTCTTAGATGAAAATTTATCACTTGAAGGTACAATTGACAGGCTTATAGTAGATAAAGAAAATCAACAGAAACTTCTTATGAAACTTGAGAAACAGGTATATTTGAGAATTGAAGAAGGAAAGGATTCTCTTGATATAATCACTCAGATAGCCCTTTTAAAGGCTATAAAACAGCTTAACAGCCTTGATACAAAAATAATATCACATTATTATACTCACTTTTATAATATAGTTGCAGACAAAAGTGTAGATAAATATATAGGAGATCTGGTTTTAGAACTTGGTTTAAGTGACAGTAAGAAAAATACTGATGCTGTAATAAACAGTCTTTTAAAGATTGGAAGTATACGTCTTGAATCTGAAAATTATGAAGGAAGAGAAATAAAAGGAACACTTTTTGAAGTTTCCATAAGTGAAAGGGATGGAAGAAAATTCGCTCAGGTATTTTTAGGAGGATTTTTGAGAACTCTTATAATTATGGATAGTTCATTTAACTTTAATAAAGATGTTTTTGATCTTTTAAGTAATGATGCACAACAGATTGCAATATGGCTTCAAAATAGAAGACTTAAAAGTGTTCTAGAAAGTGAAGATTTCAGGGATGTTATTGCAATTCAAAGATTTACAGACGCAATATTAATGTCAACAAAGAGCATATATAAAAAGAGAGATAGAATAATAAAAGCTCTTGATGAACTAAAGCAGCATAAACTTATTGTAAAGAATTATGAATATATAAAAAAGAATTATGAATTTGTTCTTTCATATATTGAACTTCCTCAAAGTGTTATCAAAAAGATTAAAAATAAGGAATTCAAGACTGGTGAACTTATCGAAGGTCAAATTCATGCAGATTATACAATAGAATAGAATAATTTTAAAATTCCTGCAGTTGCAATTTTCATATGCTTGTGCAGGAATTTTCTTTTTTAAGATTAATGTAAATAGGAAACTGTTAGTTGATATAGCTTTGGAATATGATTTATTAATCGGAATTTTAAATTATATATGCATATGCCGGGGATATATCTTTATATAAAATGGCTTTAATATGTTTTATAAGTATTTAATAGGTAGTATATGAATAAGATTTTAATTATTGAAAATTAGTTATTAAACATTGATAAAACAATCAATCACATAAAATGGTAAATAATGAAAAATATGAGGTTTCAATTGACAATTTATAGCAAGTAGATATATACTTTTTATATCCACCAGGGGGGGATATAAAAAGTATAGAAAGGAGATCATTTAATGAATGAACATCACAAACATCATCATGAAGAAAAGAAACAGGTTCTTAATAGAATGTCAAGAGCAATAGGACATATGCAGGGAATAAAAAAAATGATTGAAGAAGACAGAGACTGCAGTGAAGTTTTAATTCAGATTGCAGCTGTAAGAAGTGCAATAAATAATATTGGGAAAATTATTTTAAAGGATCATATTGATCATTGTGTTATCGATGCAGTTGAAAACAATGATAAAAAGGTTCTTGATGATTTAAATGAAGCAATAAGCAGATTTATTAAATAAGAGTAGAAAGTAGGAGATTAGCAATTATGGAAAAAAAGTTTAAGATTATTCCTATATTGTTTGCAATAAGTGCAGCATTTTTATATGCAGTGAGTTCACCTATATCTAAAATTCTTTTAGAGAAAATACCTGAGACAATTATGGCTGGGATATTGTATATAGGTGCGGGTCTTGGATTATCCATTGTCTCGGGGATAAAAAAAGCAGTTGGAAAGAGTGAAAATGAAAAATCACTTGATAAAAAGGATATGCCATATATATATGGCATGATAATTTTTAATATAGCAGCCCCCATACTTCTTATGGCAGGGTTGAAATTGAGTGAGGCATCTAGTGTATCGCTTTTAAATAATTTTGAAATTGTAGCCACTTCAATTATTGCAATGTGCATATTTCATGAGAAGATTTCCAAAAGACTATGGATTGGAATATGTTTTATAACAATATCGAGTCTGATTCTATCATTTAATGATATGAGTAGTTTTTCATTTTCTTTAGGTTCTTTATTTGTTCTGGGAGCATGTACATGTTGGGGATTTGAAAATAACTGTACAAGAATGATAAGCAGTAAGGATCCAATGGAAATTGTTCAGATAAAAGGATATTGTTCAGGAACAGGATCAATAATCATAGGACTTTTATTGGGAAATAAATTAGAATTTAATATTTATACTATATATGCTTTGCTTCTTGGATTTGTAGCTTATGGACTTAGTATAATGTTTTATATTTATGCACAGAGGTATCTTGGAGCAGCAAAGACAAGTGCATATTATGCTATGTCACCTTTTATAGGAGCAGGTCTTTCAATTATATTATTAAAGGAAATTCCTTCATTAATATTTTGGATTGCTTTAAGTGTGATGGCTGTAGGTGTATTTTTTACAACATTTGATTCTTCATCTCCTGAACATAAAATATCTCATAAGCATGATGGAGTATATTCAATAGATTTATATGCTTATGAATCAAAATTAAAAAATGTAAATCCAGCATTTAAAGTATGTCTTGCATTTATAACACTTATTATATGTATAGCAGCAGACAATATATATGTATCTATAGCAGTAGCGTTATCTATGGGATTTATTACTGTATATTTAGGCGGTTTGAAATTTCATGAATATATATCGCTTTTGAAAATACCAGGAGTATTTATGATTCTTGGAAGTATTGCAATAGCTTTAGGAGTATCGTTTAAACCTGTGGGTCAGTATAATCTGAATCTTTATTTGTTTTACATTTATACTTCAAATGACAGTATATTGAGGACATTGGAAGTTATAATGAAAGCTTTTGGGGCAGTTAGTGCTATGTATATGATGACTTTATCTACAAATACAAGTGAGATAATTTCAGTTATTAGAAAAATTCATGTGCCCAAAATAATAATAGAACTTATGAATATGATTTATAGATTTATATTTATATTAATGGATGTTCAGTGTAAAATGAAAAATTCTGCACAGTCAAGACTGGGATACATTGATTTTAAGACATCATGTTATTCTTTTGGAAATACAGCAGCAAATCTTCTTGTAGTATCCTTAAAGAAAGCAAATGCTTATTATGATGCTATGGAATCAAGATGTTATGATGGAGAAATGATTTTTCTTGAAGAGGAGAAGAAAATAAAAACATCTCATATTATATATGCATTTATATATGTTGCACTTCTTATACTAATATGGTTTATATGAACAATTTACATAAGATAGTTTTCAGAGTATATTTTCAATTTAGTATATCTATGTGCATATTAAATGAATAGAATTCAGATTATAATTAAGAAATATCTACATTTTAAAGTTTACTTTCAATTATATTCTATGCATTTATAATAGTTAATTAAGTATTTATTAAAAATCTATAAAGATAGGAGAATACAATGGAAAATAGAGAAAAAGAAGTAATACTTCAAGTAAGAAATTTATGTTATTCATACACACATGAAAAAAACACTCTTAATAATATTAATTTAGATGTTTATAAAGGTGAAAAAATTGCAGTACTTGGATCAAATGGAGCAGGAAAATCCACTTTCTTTTTAAATATAAATGGGGTATTTACACCTGAAAGTGGAGAAATAATATATAAAGGAAAGACTATTACACCAAAGGATTTAAATGAGCTTAGGAAAAATGTAGGGATAGTATTTCAGGATGCTGATAATCAGATTATTGCATCAACAGTTCTTGCAGAAGTATCATTTGGTCCAATGAATTTAAAGATACCAAAAGATGAAGTGAGAAAAAGGGTAGATGAAGCCTTAAAATACATGAATATTTATGAATTTAAGGACAGACCACCTCATTATTTGAGTGGAGGTGAAAAAAAGAGAGTGAGTATTGCTGATATAATTGCTATGAAAAGTGAAGTAATAATATTTGATGAGCCTACAGCAGCACTTGATCCATTAAATGCAGAAATGCTTGAAGAAGTTCTTGAAAAATTGAGTGCTGAAAATAAAACTATGCTTATTTCTACTCATGATGTAGATTTTGCCTATAGATGGGCAGAAAGGATAATTGTATTTTCAAATGGGAAAATTATAGGAGACAGTACTCCAATTGAAATATTTAAAAATGATGATATATTAAAAAGAGCTAATTTAAAAAGGCCGGTAATGCTTGATGTATATGAAACATTATTAAAAGCTGGGATATTTAAAGATGAAAAAAGCTATCCTAAAAATGTAAGTGAATTTAAAAGTATGTTTGAATTATGTTAAAAAGAGTATATTAATTTATCAATAATAATGTATATGAAAAGTATGTACTGAAAGATTAAAATTATATTAAAAATTTGTTTAATATATGTGAAAATATAAAAGAAATTTTGTAAAGATTTGATTTTTAATTGTATATTATCAATTGTTGATTAGAATTATTGACAAGAATTATACTTTTAAGGTAATATATATGATGTTTATAGTACATGCTATGAATATTATATACTAAATAATTTATAGAAGGTGTCTGTGATTTCTCCGCAGAATAATAGGGAAAAGGGTGAAAATCCCTTACGGTCCCGCCGCTGTGTTGGAAGAGTCATATCTTAATCATGTCACTGGTAAGTACTGGGAAGACAAGATGTGATGATGAAGCCTGAGTCAGAATACCTGCCTTTTATAACGGATTCATATAATTACGAGCGATGATTATATGGTACTTTGTCTTAATTGAGAAATAAATTAATATTTTATGGTTAATTTATATAAGTGTGTGGACAGTAATAATTTTTTATTCTATAAAAATATTAAACAGGAACATATTATTTGTTAATGAAATTAATACATAAGTTATAATAAAATTTTTTATAAAGATATAAGCAATTATATATATTAAATTTATAATACGTTTTTTAGATTAAAGTATAGATTTTATTATTATTTATAATGGAGATTTTCATAATAGTATAAGTATGAAAAATAAAATAACATATATAATTACATTAAAAATAAATATATAAACTATACTTATAATATTTATTTGAGTTATTTAAAATTGTAAATGAAATATCAATAAATATTGTTTAGTTATGGTGATATATTAATTGACAATCTGTAATTAATAATAAATTTATAAAAGTTTGTATATTTTTTATTTTATACATAGAATAATTTTTTGAGTTTACATGTTGTATGAGTATGGATTTTAATAGGAATTTATACAAATTAACCAATATTAATAATGTTCAGAGTATAAGACATGTTAGAGATGCTTTTCTAATGAGTGGGAATCATTAGATTAAAGGATCTTTTTTTATTTTGAAAGGAGAATAGAAATGAAAAATCACAAAAGACTCATGAAAACATTATTTTTACTTACGCTCATTTTTGGAATAACTCCAGCAGCAAATGCAATGCATATTATGGAAGGATATCTTCCTGCTAAGTTCTGTGTTGCTTGGGGAGTTATATGTATTCCTTTTTTACTAGGAGGATTTTTGTCAATAAAGAAGACTCTTGATAAGGATAGAAAATCAATGACTATTCTTGCAATGGCAGGAGCATTTGTATTTGTAATTTCATCATTAAAAATACCATCAGTAACAGGAAGCTGTTCTCATATGACGGGGACAGGCCTTGGGGCAATCTTATTTGGACCTCTTGCAGTAAGTGTGCTAGGGATTATAGTATTAATATTCCAGGCAATTCTTCTTGCTCATGGTGGAATAACAACTCTTGGTGCTAACACTTTTTCAATGGCTATAGCTGGACCTTTATTATCATTTGGAATTTATAAATTATGTCAAAAATTGAAGGTAAACAGAAAAGTTGGAGTATTTTTAGCAGCTTCTTTAGGTGATTTATTTACTTATTGTGTGACAAGTGTTCAGCTTGCAATGGCTTATCCATCACCAGAAGGAGGAGTTGCTGCATCTATAATTAAATTTTTAGGAATATTTGCTCCAACACAGCTTCCTCTTGCAATCATAGAAGGAATAATTACAGTTATAGTAATCATAGGACTTGAAACATATGCAAAATCTGAATTGACAGGACTAGGATTCTTAAAGGAGGAAAAGTAAAATGACTAAAAATAAGAAAACAGTTATTATATTATTAATTATTGCTGTTGCAATTGCAGTAATACCTCTTTTTGCATTAAAAGGTGCTGAATTTGGAGGTTCTGATGATGCAGGAAGTGTTATGGTTGAGGAAATACAAGGAGAAGCTTACGAACCATGGTTTACTCCTGTTATGGAAACACTCATAGATGGAGAACTTCCAGGAGAAGTTGAAAGTCTTTTATTTTGCGTACAGACTGGTATCGGAGTAGGAGTTATTGCTTTCTTTATGGGAAGATTTGTTGAAAGAAAAAAGTGGGAAAGCAAAAAGTAATTTTAACTGAATGATTTAACAACACATATAAAATATAGGGAATGGATACGACAATATTAAAAATGTATTCATTCCCTATAGCCTTATATAAATATAATGGAGAAGGTGATTGAAAATGACACTACAGCAGCTTAAATATGTTATAGAAGTTGCAGACAGAGGATCTATGAGTGAAGCTGCAAAAAAATTATTTATATCTCAGCCCAGTTTATCAAATTCAATAAAAGAGCTTGAAAAGGAAATACATATAAATATATTTATACGTTCTAACAAAGGAATAATAGTTTCTGAAGAGGGAAGAGAATTTTTAGGATATGCAAGGCAGGTATTAGAACAGAATTCATTGCTTGAACAGAGATATCTCATAAGCAGAAATGTTAAGAAAAAATTCTGCATTTCAACACAACATTATTCATTTGCAGTGAATGCATTTGTTGACCTTATAAAAGAACATGGCGGAGAAGAATATGAATTCATGCTTAGAGAAACTAAGACATATGAAATAATTGATGATGTGAAAAATTTAAGAAGTGAAATTGGTATAATATATATAAATGATTTTAATGAAAAAGTAATGAACAAATTGATAAAAGAAAATGATTTGAAATTTGAACTGCTTTTTGAAGCTGATCCTCATGTTTTTGTAAGTTCAGGAAATCCTGTAGCAAAAAAAGAAAAAGTGTCATTAGAAGATCTTGAAGAATATCCTTATTTATCGTTTGAACAAGGAAATTATAATTCATTTTATTTTTCAGAAGAGATATTGAGTACAATTGAGCACAAGAAAAGTATAAAAGTAAGTGATAGAGCTACATTATTTAATTTATTGATAGGACTTAATGGATATACAATATGTTCTGGAATAATAAGTGAGGAGCTTAATGGAAAGGATATTGTAGCTGTAAAACTTGATGTAGAAAGCAAGATAAGAATTGGATTTATAACAAAGAAAAATGTGGTTTACAGCCGTCTTGGTGAAATTTATATTGAGGCATTGAAAAGATATATATAATTAAGGTGTTATATAGTCTGCTATAGTTTTTTTCTATGGCAGGCTATATTTTTTTTGTAATTTACCTATGTTTAAGCCTGCTTTATAATCTCATACATAGAATAAATTTTATTAACTGTGTATTACTAATCATAATAAGCAATAAGAATAAATTATATAAGCAAAAATAAAAATAGGGGGATTAGAAATGAAAACTTCAATTATAGGTTATCCAAGAGTTGGAAAATTGAGAGAATTAAAATTTTGGACAGAAAAATATTTTAAGAAAGAATTATCTTTAGAAGAATTGTTGAGTAATTCTAAGGAATTAAGAAAGGAACAATGGCTTATTGAAAAAGAAGCAGGAATAGATTATATTCCTTCAAATGACTTTTCTTTTTATGATGGGCTTCTTGATACAGCTGTTTTATTAAATGCAGTTCCAGATGAATATAAAAACCTTGAATTAAATGAACTTGATACGTATTTTGCAATGGCAAGAGGTTATCAAGGGGAAAAAGGTGATGTAAAAGCACTTGCAATGAAAAAGTGGTTTAATACAAATTATCACTACATAGTACCAGAAATATATGATAACACTGAAATAAAATTAGCGGGCAAAAAACCTTTTGAACAATATAAAGAAGCATTAGCACATGGTATAAAGACAAAACCAGTAATAGTAGGTCCATTTACATTTTTAAAGCTTGCAAAATATAAAGGAAAGAAAACTGCAGAAGATTTTACAGATGCTATAAAGGCAGCTTATAAAGATATTTTTAAAGAATTTAATAATGTGGGAGCTGAATATATTCAAATTGATGAACCTATTCTTGTAACAGATTTATCTAAAAAGGATATTGAGTTATTTGTATCAATATATGAAGATGTACTTAAAAACAAGAACGGTTTAAAAGTTATACTTCAAACTTACTTTGGAGATGTAAGGGACTGCTATAAAGAAATAGTAAATCTTAATTTTGATGCAGTAGGTCTTGATTTTATCGAAGGAAAAAAGACATTGGAACTTCTAAAGAAATTTGGATTTCCAAAGGAAAAAGTATTATTTGCTGGTGTTGTAAATGGAAAAAATATATGGAAATGTCATTACAAAAAAGTATTTAAGCTTATAAATGATATAAAAGCTTATGCAGAAAATATCGTAATCAATACTTCATGTTCTCTTTTACATGTTCCATATACATTAGAAAATGAAACAAAACTAGATAAAGATGTAATAAAATATTTTGCTTTTGCAAAGGAAAAATTAAAGGAATTAAACGAAATTGGAAACCTTTGTGAATCTAAGGATTTAGAAAAGGAAAAAGCATATATTGAAAATGTGGAATTGTTTGAAGCTGAAAGATGCTTTGAAAATAAGGAAGTACAAAATGCTGTGGCAGAACTTAAAGATTCTGATTTTGTAAGAGAAATGGCAAGATGTGATAGACAAAAACTACAAAGAGAAAAATTAAATATTCCAATTCTTCCAACAACAACAATAGGTTCTTTCCCACAGACTGCAGAAGTAAAACACAATCGTGCTTTATATAGAAAAGGCGAAAGAACTAAAGAAGAATATGATGAAAATATAAGAAAATTTATTAAAGACTGTATCGAATTACAAGAACAGATAGGAATAGATGTACTTGTTCATGGTGAATTTGAAAGAAATGATATGGTTGAATTCTTTGGTGAAAATCTTAATGGATATGTATTTACAGAAAAAGCATGGGTTCAGTCTTATGGAACAAGATGTGTAAAACCACCTATAATATTTGGTGATATAAAGAGAGAAAAGCCTATTACAGTGGAAGTTTCAGAATATGCAAACAGTCTTACAGATAAGCCTGTAAAAGGAATGCTTACTGGACCTGTAACAATTTTAAACTGGTCATTTCCAAGAGAAGATATATCACTTAAGGATATGGCGTTCCAGATAGGTCTTGCTATAAGAGATGAAGTTCTTGATTTAGAAAAGGCTGGAATAAAGATAATACAAATTGATGAAGCTGCATTAAAAGAAAAACTTCCAATAAGAAGGGAAGAATGGTATAGCGAATATTTAGACTGGGCAATAAAGGCATTTAGATTATGTCATAGTAAAGTTAAACCAGAAACTCAAATTCATACACATATGTGTTATAGTGAATTTGAAGAAATAGTTAAGGATATAGATAATATGGATGCTGATGTTATTTCATTTGAAGCATCAAGATCAAAGCTTACAATAATAGATCCACTTAAAGAAAATAACTTTGAAACTGAACCAGGTCCAGGTGTTTATGATATTCATTCACCAAGAGTTCCAAGTGTAGACGAAATTGTTGAAGTTATTAATGGAATGCTTAAAAAGATATCTAAAGAAAAACTTTGGATAAATCCAGACTGTGGACTTAAAACAAGAGGAATTAAGGAAACAGAAGCAAGTTTGAGAAACATGGTTGAAGGTACAAAAATAGTAAGAAAATCTTTATAGAATTTAAAGCTTAAAACTGCTGAATTTAAGAAATTCTGAGAAATTTTAAATCAGAATTTCTTCAGCAGTTTTTTATATATACATAAGTTGAAAATCATGCTGTTCATTAAAGTTGTATATTTAAAAGATAAATAAGTCCTATTAAAATGTATATGTTTAATGAGGAGTAATAGTTATTTTTATTAAATATTAAGATGGAATTATATTATAGGTTTATCAGATATGAATGATAAATTTAAAATTTTAATTGAAAATGTTAATGTTTACAAAAAAATTCTGGCAATATATAATATTAGTGAAAAAGAATTATTTTTTAACGAAAGAGGGCAGTATAAATTATGATAAGAATATTAATATGCTGTTTAGGTGGATTTTCATCAAGCGCAATGGTAAAGAAAATTAAAGACGAAATTATAAGAGATAATCTTAAAGATAAATTAAGTGTAGAATTTTATCCTTTTTCAAATGCATATAAGATAATAGAAAATTTTGATATTGTAATGGTGTGTCCGCATACAAGATATGACGTACAAATTTTTTTAAAAAAACATGATGATATTAATATTCCAATTTATGTTTTACCTCCTAGAATGTATGGTCAAATGAATGCGAAAGAATTATATATAGATGCAGAAGATATAATTGACGGATATAAAAAAGACAGAATGAATCCATGGCATTTTCAAGATGAAGAGGATATTATGATGGTAACAAGGAATTGCAGCCATAGAAATTCTTTAAAATGACAAGATTAATAACTTAAAAAGAATTTATAATATATATTCTAATTAACAATGTACAATTGACAATGAAGGGTGAAATCTCAGCAGAGATTTCTTTAATTATTATGAATATTTATTATTAGAACATATATATAAAATAATGAACTATCTCATAAAAAACAGATTTTATAATGAATTAATAGTTAAAAATTCTTGCTGTTAATCACAAAAATAAACCTTGTTATGTGATAGTTCATTTTATTTTTTTAGAGAATAATATTAAAAATATATACAGTTATATTACCTAGTAAGAATCCAATAATAGCACCACCAATAACATCAGAAACATAGTGGACTTTCAAATAGATTCGTGATAGAGCTATAAGAGTAGCTATTATAACAATTAAAATACTGATTTCACTATTTATAGCAAAGAAGACAGCAGAAGCAGCGAATGAAGAAGCTGTATGTCCTGATGGAAATGAGTATGTACTAGGTGTGCCGATTATAAGCTTGTCACACATATTTAATTTAACAAAAGGTCTTTTTCTTTTAACTATATGTTTTATTAAACCTTCACCCATTATTGTTGTGACTAAAAGCGAACTTATAAGCATGAATCCTGTTTTTCGTGATTCATTTCTCAGGATAAATATTATAGAAATTCCTATCCATAACAGACCGAAATTACCTAAATAAGTGAAAAACTTCATTAATTTATCAAGGATTTTATTTTGATAATGTGAGTTAATATATTTAGCTATTTTTATATCGTATTTTTCAATAAATTTACGCATACTTTCTCCATAAATTATTAGTATTTTATTTAAAACATTATATTTATCTCTCTTTTTATATTATATTACAAAGATGAATTATATGTACACATAATTCAATAATAAAATCAAACGATAAATTGATAAATATGTTTTAATAATATAATTTAATAACTATAATATTAAAGAAAACGTTGCAAAAATTTTATTATTTATTTTATGAATTTTAATTATACATTGCCAATTGCAACAGATAATAATATTTTTAAATATATAAATAGAAATTTATTTTGATATAGAATAAATAAAGTGTTATATATTAAATTAATTAATTGTAATATATTAGGATATAAATAAAAAATATGCACAAAGAGTGCAGCATATCGTTATTTTATAGAATTCTATTATAAGTTAATAAGGAACAAAATTTTATAATTCAAAATGAAAGGAAAAAATATGACTGATAAAGAATTAACATTAAAAGATGTAGAACAAATTTTAAACAGACAAAAATTATATTTTAATACTCAAAAAACGAAAGACATAAGTTTTAGAATACAGCAACTTAAAAAACTTAAAAATGGAGTAAAGAAATACGAAAAGGATATATTAAAAGCATTATATAAAGATCTCAAAAAACATGAGAATGAATCATATATGTCTGAAGTGGGATTTATTTATAACAGTATTAATCATATGATAAAGAATTTAAAAAAATGGGCTAGACCAAAGAAAAAGCTTACACCAATATATCTTATGCCGGCAAAAAGTTTTATTGAAAATGAACCATATGGAAGTGTGCTTATAATAGGACCTTATAATTATCCGTTCCAATTGATAATAGAACCATTAGCAGGTGCTATTAGTGCTGGAAATACAGTTGTTTTAAAGCCATCTGAAATGACTCCTAATGTGTCTTTTATTATCAAAAAAATTATTAATGAGTTATTTGAAGAAGATTATATTGCATGTGTAGAAGGAGGAATTAATACAAATACAGCTTTGATAAACAGCAGATTTGATTATATCTTTTTTACAGGAAGTGCATCTGTAGGAAAAATAATTATGAAAGCAGCAGCACAGAATTTAATTCCAGTGACTCTTGAGCTTGGAGGAAAGAGTCCTGTTATAGTAGATGAAACTGCTGATATAAAGGAAGCTGCAAAAAGAATAATATGGGGAAAGACAATGAATGCAGGACAGACATGTGTAGCACCTGATTATGTTGTTGTTCATGAAAGTGTAAAAGATGAACTTATAGATAATATGAAAAGCGCAATTGAACAATTTTTTGGAAAAGATATAGAAGAAAGCAGATCATTTGGGCGAATTATAAATGATAAACATTTTAATAGAATAAAAACTATTCTTGAAGAGGATAAGGATAAAATTATATTTGGAGGTAAATGTAATAAAGAAGATAGATATATTGAACCTACACTTATAGAAACACATTCTTTTAAATGTGCTTCTATGAAAGAAGAAATATTTGGACCAATACTTCCAATTATATCTTATAATAATCTTGATGATATAATAGAAAAGATTAAAACTCTTCCTATGCCTTTAGCATTATATATTTTTACAACTAATAAAAAATCAGAAATGAAAATTATGAATATGATAAGGTCAGGAAATGTATGTATAAATGATACAATATCACATTTAGCAAATCCTTATATTCCTTTTGGGGGAGTTGGAGATTCAGGAATGGGAGCATATCATGGAGAAGATAGCTTTAGGACATTTTCTCATAGAAAAGGAATTTTAAAAAAGCCTGCTAAATTAGGAATTCCATTATTATATCCACCTTTTACAGAAAAACAACTGAAGATAATAAAAAAGTTTTTAAAATAGATAGATGAAGGAAATTCAAATGTGAACTAAGTTCACATTTGAATTTTTTGCTTTGAATTTATATCATATAAATAAGAATTAACGGATTTTTTTTAAATATTGAGGCTGTTTTTGAATGAATCACATATATAACTTGCATATATTTAATTCATTTAAAAGTGGATTTAAACTTGGAAGCAATATTTATAATAAAGTTAATGATAAATTATTAATATAGAAAGTATATTAATGATAAAGAAATTTTCAAAAATATATATTTATGCTAATTTATATGGTAAAATAATAAATTAGTAGCAAATCAATAAAGTACTGTATTTTGATTATTATTTTACTAAGATGAAGGAAGATGAAAAGTGCAAAAAAAAGATTATACTATTGATATGTGTAATGGACCTCTATTGAAAAAAATGCTTATATTTACAGTTCCACTGATGTTTTCAAGTGTATTACAGTTATTATTCAATGCAGCTGATATAGTTGTTGTAGGCCATTTTGCAGGAGATAATTCTCTTGCTGCTGTTGGGTCTAATTCAGCGCTTATAGGACTTATGACTAATTTATTTGTTGGGCTTTCTATAGGAAGTAATGTTATTACAGCAAGATATTATGGAGCAAAGGATAACAAAAAATTGTTTAAGACTGTTCATACATCAATTATGCTCAGTTTTGCAAGCGGAATACTTTTAACCATAATAGGTATAATTGGAGCAAGAAAAATTTTAATATGGATGCAGACACCAGATGAAGTTCTTGAACTGGCTGTTATATATTTAAGAATATACTTTCTTGGAATGACAGGAATGATGATATATAACTTTGGAAGTGCAATTTTAAGAGCAGTTGGAGATACAAAAAGACCTTTATATTATCTTTTTCTGGCAGGAATAATAAACATAGTATTAAATCTAGTTCTTGTAATAATTTTTAATTTGGATGTTGCAGGAGTTGCTATTGCTACAGTTATTTCACAATGTATATCAGCATATCTTATTATAAGGTGTTTAAGACATGAAGATGGTGGAATACATCTTAATATTCATAAGGTAAAAATAGATAAAGAAGTGTTTAAAGAAATTTTGCAGATTGGTCTTCCAGCAGGTTTTCAAGGAATATTGTTTTCTCTTTCGAATGTAATAATACAGTCATCAATAAATTCTTTTGGAGCTACGGTTATGGCTGGAAATTCAGCAGCAGCAAATGTTGAACAATTCGTATATTTTGCAATGAATGCATTTTATCAGTGTGCAATATCATTTACCAGTCAGAATGTGGGAGCTGAAAAATATGATAGAATAAATAAAATACTTTTGAGAAGTCAGATGTGTGTAATATTCGTGGGACTTGTTTTTGGAAATTTGGTATTATATTTCGGACAAGCTCTTCTCCATGTGTATACGTCAAGTGAAGATGTAATACAGGCAGGAATCACAAGGCTTGGGATTGTATCTAGAACTTATGCTTTATGTGGAATAATGGATGTTATGGTTGGAATGTTGAGAGGAATAGGATATTCTATACTTCCTATGATTGTATCGCTTATAGGTGCATGCGGATTGAGACTTGTATGGCTTGCAACAATATTCCAGGTAGAAAGATTTCATACAGTACAAGTGGTATACCTATCATATCCAATTACATGGATAATAACTATAATAGCACATGTAATATGTTTTATATGGGCTATGAGCAAGTTGAACAAGAGTATAATAAAAAAAAATGAAATTGAATTAACTGCTTGATAATATATAGAAAATATCTAAAAATTATTAAAATGAATATAATGCAGATTTTTATGACTATGAGTTTTTATAATGAGAAATTCATAGTCATTTTTGTATTGAATAACTAAAAAGATTTAATCAGTGAAGGAAATGGTATAATAATTTATAAGGGAAGAAGAAAGTGAAGGAGGAAATAGAGTTGGAAAGAAAAGATAGAAAATATATAGAATCAGAACAAAATGAAATGGACATGATTGGGAAAAATAGAGATGTTGTAAAGAAGCTCATAGAAAAGAAAATTACAATTACAACAATGGAAAGTTGTACAGGAGGTTTTTTAATAAGCAGCATCACTGATATTGAAGGATCATCCAATATAACGGAAGGAGGATTTGTAACTTATTCAAATAAACAAAAGGTTGCTGAAGGAGTTCCGGAAGATATTATCAAAACATATGGTGTATATTCAAAAGAAACAGCATCAAAAATGGCTGAAGCATGCAGAGAAAAAATGAAATGTGATATTGGAATAGGAATAACAGGAACTCTCAGCAATATTGATACAAATAATAAAGACAGCATACAGGGAGAAGTGTATTTTTGTATAGACTTTATGGGAAAAATGAAAGTTGACAGAAAAATTAGAGTACCAATTGAATCAAGACATGAGCAGAAAAAATTTATAGTTCATAACGTATTAGAAGAATTATCAAAAATAATTTAATATTATAGAAATTAATAAAAAATATGTCTATAATAAAATCAAAGGCAAAGAAGCTAAAATTCAGTTTCTCTGTCTTTTTTATAATTTTATATAAAACAGAAAGAAGGGTTCAGCTATGGATAAGTTAGCTCCAAAACCTGTAATAGGGATAGTGCCTTTAGTTGATGAAGAAAAGGAAAGTTTATGGATGCTTCCAGGATATATGGAAGGAATATTACAAGCAGGCGGAATACCTGTAATGCTCCCATTGAGTGATGATAAAGAAATTTTAAGACAACTAGCTGGTACATATGATGGTTTTCTTTTTACTGGAGGTCAGGATATATCACCAGAGATGTATGGTGAAAAAAAATTATCAGTTTGCGGAAAATGTTGTGATGAAAGAGATAAAATGGAGAGTGTGTTATTTCCAATTATCTATGAAATGGATAAGCCCCTTTTAGGAATCTGCAGGGGGATACAAGTAATTAATACTTTGCTTAAAGGCACATTATATCAAGATATTATAACTCAAAATCCTTCAGATATAGAACATCATCAATTGCCTCCTTATAATATTCCAGTTCATGATGTAAAGATAGTTAAAAACACTCCTTTATATAGGTTACTTAGAAAAGATGTGATTAAAGTAAACAGTTATCATCATCAGGCAATTAATATACTTTCTTCAAATTTGAAATCAATGGCTTATTCAACTGATGGATTAGTTGAAGCGGTATATGCACCAGAGAAGAAATTTATTTGGGCAATTCAGTGGCATCCTGAATTTCTCTTTAAAAAAGACGTAAATAGTAGAGAGCTATTTAGAAATTTTATTGAGTCATGTAAATAAAAAATTATTATAATAGTTTCTTAAAAACATTTAATAATAAGATTAAATTTTCTGTAATGAGGTTTTTTATGATACGCGTAATTTCATAGAAGACCTTATTTTTATTAAAAAAATACTTTTGTATACAGTTAATATAAAATTTATTTTTGAAAAAATTTGAAAAAAATCTTTACATTGGAATGAAAAAGGAATATGATATAAATATCAAATAGATAATATCAAATTGATATTAAGTATGAAATGTGAAGGGAGAAAATATTATGTTCAATTTTAGATTTATTAAATTTTTACCAAGTGAATATGTTATAAGATACAAAAAAGGGAAAATAGTTCAAGAGGGAGCTGGAATTTCATTTTTATATTTTGTTCCAAACACATCAGTTGTTGTTGTACCAATGTCAAGTTCAGATGTTCCATTTATGTTTGAACAAATTACAAATGATTATCAGACAGTAAGTGTACAGGGGCAGATAACATATAGAATAACAGATTATAAGAAAATAGCAGGAATTTTGAATTATACAATAGATATAAAGAAAAAGCAGTATATTACTGATGATAATAGGAAAATATCTCAAAGGCTTATAAATATTACAAAAGTCTTAGCTAAAAAACATATTGAAAACATGTCTATAGGAAATGCTATAAAATCAAGTGAAAGCCTTGCTGCAAAAATAAATGAGGAACTTCAAAACAGTAGTGAAATAAGAAACCTTGGAATAGAAATTATGGGATTATCAATACTTGGAGTAACTCCCAATAAGGAAACATCAAGAGCATTGGAAGCAGAAGCAAGAGAGCAGATTCTAAATAAAGCAGATGATGCAGTTTACGAAAGAAGAAATTCATCAATAAATCAGGAACGTATTATAAAAGAAAATGAATTAAATACAGAAATTGCAGTTGAAGAAAAGAAAAAACAGATACAGGATACTCAGCTTGAATCAAAGAGACTTACAATGCAAAAAGAAAATGAAATAAAAGCAGAACAGCTTGAAGCTGAAATCCAGCTTGAAGAAAAAAGAAAACAACTTATTGAAATTTCAGTTGAAAATGCAAAAGCTCAAGCTGATTCAAAAGCATATGAACTTGCAGCAATCATGAAAGTATTTGAAGGGGTTGATCCAGGTGTACTTCAAGCACTTGCAACTGCAGGAATGAATGCTGATAAAATAATTGCACTTGCATTTCAAGAACTTGCAGATAATGCTGGAAAAATTGGACAACTTAATATCACACCTGATCTTTTACAGGGCATTATAAATAAATAAGAATGTAAGTATTACAAATTTTAAGAAATATATAGAAGAAGGAAGTATAAAAATAATTAAAAAATAAAGAGCCGATAAAGGAGAATTGAAATGGAAAAGTGTAATAGAAAAATTATAATTGTAACAAGAAAAACAAGACTTGAAAATCTTATAGTAAGGTATAATACAATTGAGCAGGCACAATTTGTAATTGAGCATTCAGGAGATGATTTTTCATATTATTTGAATGAAGATGCAATATATAAAAAAGCAGTAAATGAAGCCATTTCAATTCTTGAATCTATAGGAAGAGTGCAGATTCTTGATAGGGAGTATATTTCAAATTTTATATTTGGAAGAGATGATATAGTTATAGCAATAGGACAGGACGGACTTGTTGCAAATACTCTTAAATATCTTGATAATCAACCTCTCATTGGTGTAAATCCTGATCCTAGTAGTTATGATGGAGTGCTTCTTCCTTTTAAAGTGGAAGATCTTAAAGCTATTATAAATGATGTATTAAATAATAAAATAAATACAAAAGAAATTACAATGGCACAAGTTTCATTAAATGATGGTCAAAGTCTTGTTGCAGTAAATGATTTATTTATAGGCCAGAAGACACATGTATCTGCAAGATATGTTCTGGAATACGGATCAAATAAAGAACAGCAATCATCTAGCGGAATAATAATTTCTACAGGACTTGGATCAACAGGGTGGTTTAAAAGTATACTTCAAGGAGCATCAAAAATAGCTGGGGCATATTCAGGAAGAAATATGGATTTCAGTCAGTCTGGTCAATTTAAATGGAATTCAGATTTTTTGTACTACACTGTAAGAGAACCATATCCAAGCAACAGTACTAAAGCAGATATGGTATTTGGAAAAATAAATAAAAACAGTTCTTTTAAAATAAGGTCCATGATGCCTGAAAATGGAGTTATTTTTAGTGACGGAATTGAAAGTGATTATCTTGAATTTAATTCTGGAAGTGAAGCTTCTGTATATGTTTCAGATAATAAAGGCATTCTTGTTGTTTAATGAAATTATATGTAGAAGAAATTTTTCATGCTGAGATTATTGTTATAATATTTGGATAATTTTAGATTGAAATTAATAAAGAAGTATAATGGAAATGATAAAATATTTGGAATATCTAATTTGGATAATGTCGTTGTGGTAAAATAAAGATATAATGCAATTTAATGTATATAGGAGGGTGAGTAATGAGAAAACTTGGATTAATTGGAGGCATGGGACCAGAATCGACTATTCCTTATTATCATGATATTGTATATGGGGTTCAGAATAAAACAAAAGATGGAGGGCTTTTAACAGTTAAAAATAATCTATACAAATCTATAAAAATATATTTGTATTTATGATATAATCTTATTGAGGT
>NZ_CAKVKB010000051.1 GCF_934754915.1 uncultured Clostridium sp. | reverse complement strand
AACCTTCAAAGTACTGAAACAGCAGTCCCTGAAAAGCAGAGTTTTTCAGAAATTCTGTTAAACATAGTTCCTAAAAATCCATTACAATCATTAGCTGAAGGAAATATGCTTCAAATTATTTTATTTTCATTGATTATAGGTATTATTTTAGCAAAACTATCTGATGAAGTTCCCACTGTAGGTAAATTTTTTACTGAATTTAATAAAATTATGATGGAAATGACATTAATGATTATGAAAATTGCTCCCATAGGTGTGTTCTGTCTTATTACAAAAACATTTTCAGGAATAGGATTTAGCGCATTTCTTCCACTTGTAAAATACATGATTGCAGTTCTTTTAGCTCTTGCAATTCAATGTTTTGGGATTTATCAAATTTTATTAAAAATATTTACAGGATTAAATCCTATAAAATTTGTTAAAAAATTTCTACCTGTTATGGGATTTGCATTTTCAACAGCAACATCTAATGCTACAATTCCAATGTCAATAGATACATTAAAAACAAAAATGGGTGTATCAAAAAAAATATCTTCATTTACAATTCCTTTAGGTGCCACTATAAATATGGATGGTACTTCAATAATGCAGGGTGTTGCAGTTGTGTTTGTTGCTCAGGCATTTGGAATAAATTTAACTATTTCAGATTATATTACTGTGATAGCAACTGCAACTTTAGCTTCAATAGGAACTGCAGGAGTTCCTTCAGTTGGTCTTGTAACACTATCTATGGTATTTGCTTCAGTAAATCTTCCTGTTGAGGGTATAGGTCTTATTATGGGAATTGACAGAATTCTTGATATGTCAAGAACAGCTGTAAATATTACAGGTGATGCTGTATGTACAACAATAGTTGCAAAATTAAATAATGCCTTAGATCGTGAAGTATTTAATGCAGAATAGAGAATTTAAAGTAACAGGTGACATAAAAAACAAGTAGAGTTATAATGAATGTAAAAGCGTTAAAAAATATGCTTTTATAGTAACTTGAAGGAGAAAATTATACATGTTAAAGAAAACTGAAGAATTTTTAAAAAATAAATATAATATAAGCGACAATACTTTTAAAGTATATAGACAGGCTATTGATGACATAAAAGATCAATTTAAAGAATATGATAAAATCCGAGAATATAATCAGCTTAAAGTTCTTAATGCTTTTCAAGAAGAAAGAATAAGTGATTCTCATTTTACCAATACTACTGGATATGGATTAGATGATATGGGCAGAGATGCTTTAGATAGAGTATATGCAAGGATTTTTAACACTGAAGCTGGGCTTGTAAGACCTCATATCGTAAGCGGTACTCACGCAATTGGATGCGCTATTGCAGGAAATACAAGACCTAAAGATAAAATTCTCTGCGTATCTGGAATGCCTTATGATACACTTTTAGGAGTTTTGGGATTGTCTAAAAAGAAAAATCCTGGTTCATTAGATGAATATGGAATAACAACTGAAGTTGTAGATCTTGATGAAGAAGGAAAGTTCAGATTTGATGAAATAGGAAAGGCCTTAAGAGAAGATAAAAATATAAAACTTATACATATTCAAAGAAGTACTGGATATGCTTCTAGAAAATCATTTTTAGTTTCTCAGATTGCTGAAGTTATATCTTATATAAGAGAAATCAGAAAAGATGTTATTATCTTTGTAGATAACTGTTATGGTGAATTTGTAGAAACTGTTGAACCGACTGATTTTGGTGCAGATATAATGGCTGGTTCTCTTATGAAGAATATAGGAGGAGGAATTGCTCCAGGAGGAGGATACATAGTAGGAAAAAAAGAATATGTAGAAGCAGCTGCAAGCAGAATGACTGTTCCAGGTGTAGGAGGAGAGTATGGTGCAACATATGGTCTTATGAGAAGTTTATTCCAAGGCTTATTTTCAGCACCACATGTAACTATGGAAGCCGTAAAAACAGCTATATTTACAGCAAGAGTTATGGAAATAGCAGGATTTAAGGTTTTCCCTGGATCAAAAGAAAAAAGAACTGATATAATTCAAGCAATTGAATTTGGTGATCCAAAAAAACTCGTAAATTTCTGCAGCGGAATTCAAGCTGGTTCTCCAATTGATGCATTTGCTGTATGCGAACCTTGGGCTATGCCTGGATATGACAGTGAAATAGTAATGGCCGCTGGCGCATTTATATCAGGTTCTACAATAGAACTATCAGCAGATGGTCCTATAAGAGAACCTTATATAGCTTATATGCAGGGTGGATTAAATTTTGATCATGGTAAAATCGGAGTTCTTATAGGGCTTGATAAGGTACTTAAATGTTAATTAAAAAGGACTGATAGATTGATATATCAATCTATCAGTCCTTTTTATTAGATTTTATTATAGCATTAATATGCTCTATATATACCAACAAGTTTTCCAAGAATAGAACAATTATCAACTATTATAGGATCCATTGTATCATTTTCTGGTTGGAGTCTTATATGATCTTTTTCTTTATAAAATCTTTTGATAGTAGCACTATCCTCAATTAATGCAACGACAATCTCGCCATTTGAAGCATCACTGCAACTTTCTATAATCGCTAAATCATTGTCATTGATTCCAGCTTTTATCATGCTTTCTCCCGAAACCCTAAGCATAAATAATTCTCTATCATGTTTTATAAAATCAAGAGGCAACGTAAATCTACCTTCTACATTTTCTGTAGCTAGTATTGGAAGACCAGCTGTTATTTTACCAACTATAGGGATAGAAATCATTTCTTGTTTTGGAGTAGATAACTCTGCTATTTCTAAAGCTCTTGGCTTTGAAGGATCTCTTTTTATAAGTCCCTTTTTTTCTAATCTCTTTAAATGACCATGAACAGTAGAAGTTGATCTTAGTGAAACCGCTTCACAAATTTCTCTTACTGAAGGTGGATAACCTTTATTTTCTGTATAATTTTTTAAAAACTCATAAATTTCCGTTTGTTTATCTTTTCCGTCGCCCATTGTGCACACCTCACTATTCTTATTAAATATTATATCATATAGAAGCGCATATATCAAACTTATGTTCTCACTAAATCACTTGAAAAAACAATAAGAATAGAATATTTTTAAATATATTTGATTTTTATATATGCTTTTGTTATAATTTAAAGATGACTTTATTGGGAGAGGAAGTGCTATTGTATGGCATATAAATATACAGATGACGATTACTGCGATATTTATGAAAATAAAATCTGTGATAATTGCGGAAAATGTCTTGAAATGGAAGGTATTGATACAAAGGCTATAAAAATAGAAGACATAGCAAAAAACCTTGAAGAAAATGAAATTCTCGAAGAAGAATTTGCCAATGATTTAAAATCTAATCTTAACAAAGATGAATTAGATGAAATAAATGAAGAAAATTTAGATTTGAAAGATATTTACAACAGATTTGGAATAAATAGTGATTCTTTTGAAAATGATTCAGAAGAAGAATATGAAGATGCATTTGAACATATGGAATATATAGAAGAACTTGCAAATTTAAGCGACGCTGATTTTGAAGATATGACAGAAGAGATTTACCCAGGAGTAAGGCGATTTAAAAAAACAGATAAATAAAATTTCTAATAAAATAATACAAAAATGCTAAAAAAATGAATATAATATTTATTCATCTTTTTTATATATAAAATATTATCCTTTTTAAATTAGTAATATTAAATCAACAATATTTTTACTTGAATAATTATTATGTTATTTTAGCATAATAATATTGTCATAACTATTTATAGAAAGGATGAGGTTTTATGAAATACAAGTCCATTTTAGCATTATCTTTATCAGCATTTCTTAGTATTGGTATATTAAACGGATGCGGAAATAAAAATTCTGATACTTCTAATAACAATTCTAGTACAGCAGAAAATAAGCTTCAAGAAAGTGGAGAAGATGCTAAAACAGCAGTTGAAAAGGGAGCTGAATCCATTAAAAATGGAGTTGAAGGAATAGGAGACAGCATAAAATATACTGCTGTAAATGTTAAAGATGATTTAACTAATGCTGGATATAAAATCGAAGATTCTTTAAATACAAAAAAAGACTATTTTAAAGGAACTGAAACTGATTATTTAGCTTCAAACAGTCTTGTAAGAGTATACGAATTTAACAGTACAGAAGAAGCAGATGAAGCTGTTGCAAAAATTTCATCTGATGGTTTAAGCATAAATGATGAATCAGTATACACAACTAAACCATATTATTATAGAAAAGGAAATACTATTGTTATATATGAAGGCACTGACGATACATATGTAAAAGAATTCAATACGCTTTATGGAAATCCAATATTATAAAAATAATCATAAAATAGCACTTGTTTATAAGTGCTATTTTATGATTATATATTAGCTAACGGATTAGATTTAACAGCATCCCTTAAGTCATCATCATCAACATGAGTATAAATTTGAGTTGTAGATATATTTTCATGTCCTAAAATATTTTGAAGACTTCGTATATCTACATTTCCGTATTTATACATTAAAGTAGCAGCAGTATGACGTAGTTTATGAGGAGTATATTTAGCATCTGTGAATCCAGCCTGCGTTATATGTTTCTTTATCATTATTTCAACAGTTCTTTTGTTTATAGGAGCATTTCTTGAAGACAAAAATAAATATTTTTTATTTTCTTCTGAAGCTTTAGAATCATCACGTACTGCAAGATAATTATTAAGAGCTTTTAAACAAGCTTCGTTTAGATAAACAGTTCTTTCTTTATCACCTTTACCAACAATATTCAAAATATCTCCACGTATCTTTTCTTTTTTAATGCTGCAGAGTTCAGATAAACGCATTCCACAATTTAAAAAGAATGTAATTATGCAATAATCTCTGGCATAATTCCTATCATTTTTATCTAGAGATTCTAGAAGTTTAATGCTTTGGTTTAAAGTCAGATAGACAGGATGACGTTTGTTTATCTTAGGAGATTCTAACTCTTGTGCTGGATTTTCTGTTATTATTTTTGCTTTACCAAAAAGATATTTAAAAAATGATTTTAATGTTGCAACTTTGCGTGCTCTTGCATAAGCACTATTATTTCTATATTTTTCTGTAAAGGAAAGGAAAGCATAAAGATCTCTCAACTTAATGCTTCTTATAAAATTGTTATTAATTTCGCTTATATCTATTTCTTCAAATTCAATATCATTTTTAACCAAGCCTCTATATACTGATAAAAATCTAAAAAATAGTACAAGATCTATTTTATAAGCATCTATTGTGTTTTTTGATTTGCTTCTTATAGTTTCTAGATAATTAAGAAAATCAGAAACGCTTTCTGGAAGTTCATCATTTTTTAATACTTGAATATCATATTTCATTATAGTCACCTGAATTATTTCGCAATTTTATTTATAAATGCATACTTTAAGATTTCAAACATGTAAAAATGCTCTAAATCGGCTTATACACTTGATTTAAGTATATTATATCAGATTTATGTTTTTCTTTCAACAATTTCGCTAAATATACATTTAGCGAAATTAAATTAAAAGATATTACAATTTGATTATTTTATATATTTCTTCTTTTAATTGATTCTTTCTAATTTCAAATTAAATTTCACGTTAGTTGCAAATTATACTGTTGAATAAATTCAACATTTCAATTACACCCGGAATCTTATTTTATATACTAATAATTCAACATCAATAAAAATCCATATAAATTTTATATTGAAAATTTTTATTTATTTTAATGATGTGAAATTCATATAAATAAATTTTTATTGTTATCTATAAGTATAAGTTTTATATCCAACACTTATTCAAATTTTAGATGAGAATAAAATTTGAAATTTGATAAAAACATGAATTTGTACAGTTTTGAAATTTTCAAATCTAATCATTTTAGATTTTTCAGTATTTATATATAATGGTTTTAAATAATATATAATATATTATTTATATTTTAATAAATTATTGTAATATAAATTATTTTATTATTATAATTCATTACATGGTTTTTATGCCTATATTATCTAGTTTGTATAAAATATACAGTTTAAATATTTTAATTTTAAAAATTCAAAATCTAAAGATGATTTTCAAAAAATAAGACTCCCCTTTCAAATTTTAAATAAAAAACAGAGGGAGAGATAGTTCAATAATTATACATCAAAGTTTATATAGTTATTTATGAAATTTAAACTCGGAATTAAATATGATATAATTGATATGATCAAAAATACAATAAAATTTAAATTTTTCACATATACATAGGAGGCTCTACACTATGGCAAAGTCAAAAGAAAACAAAACCAATGCAATGAGATTATTAGACAGAAATAAAGTTGAATATACCACTCATTCATATCAAAATGAAGATGGAAAAATAGATGGAATCGCTGTTGCTCATAAAATAGGAAAAGATGAAGAAAGTGTTTTCAAAACACTTGTAACTGTTGGACATTCAAAAGAAAATTATGTGTTCGTCGTTCCTGTAGCTGAAGAACTTGATATGAAGAAAGCTGCTAAAGCTGCTGGAGAAAAAAATATCGAAATGATTCATGTTAAAGATATCAACAAAATTACTGGTTATATAAGAGGTGGTTGTTCTCCTCTTGGAATGAAAAAGATTTTTAAGACCTTCATTCACAATACAGCTCTGGTTCATGAAACTATTGTCTTCAGTGGAGGTAAAATCGGTTCACAAATAGAAATGAATCCCAAAGATCTTCCAAAGGTTATCGAATGTGAATTTACAGACATTATAAAATAAATTCAAATTTTAAAAACCATAAAATAGATTTGCTATTTTATTTGTTGCATATTTGTTAACAGTTCAAATTTAATTCTACGTAAAAACTTCAACAAAAGTTGAAGAACGTCAAAAAATATATAAATTAAATTTTTTATATTAATACAATCTATTATTCCCCACTTGTGGGGAATGAATTATCATTAAATTTTAAGTAAATAAAAAGAGAAATTCAAATTTGAATTTCTCTTTTTATTTTGAATACTACTCTTCTATTTCCCCTACTAACGAGAATGAATTAGCTTTCACTATTTTAACATCAACTAATTTTCCGATTAGTTCTTTACATCCTGGGAAGTTTACAAGCTTTCCATTTCTAGTTCTTCCTGTTAATTTAGTTTCATCATTTTTGCTTGTTCCTTCAACTAGTACCTCTACAGTCTTTCCTTCTACTGCTTTGTTACCGGCAATAATTCCCTCATTAACCGCTTCAACTAGTCTATTAAATCTATCATGTTTAATATCATCAGGAATTTGATTTTCCATTTTGTCAGCAGGAGTATTGTTTCTTCTTGAATATATGAAAGTAAATGCTGCATCGTACTTTACTTCTCTTACCAAATCTAATGTAGCTTGGAAGTCCTCTTCAGTTTCTCCAGGGAATCCAACTATTAAGTCAGTTGAAAAAGTTACATCTGGAATTTCTTTTCTGATTTCTTTAGCTAAATTTAAGTAATAATCCCTTGTATAGTGTCTGTTCATCACTTTCAATATGTTATCACTTCCACATTGTACTGGTAAATGGATTTGTTCACAAAGCTTATCACAGTCTCTTATAGCATAAATTACATCCATAGTTAAATCTTTTGGATGAGAAGTCATAAATCTTACTCTTTCTAATCCTTCAATTTCATTTATTCTTCTTAATAATTGAGCAAAAGTGATTTCTTCATCTAATCCTTTGCCATATGAATTTACATTCTGTCCTAATAAAGTGATTTCTTTATATCCTTCTGATACTAAACCTCTAATTTCATTTTCTATGTCTTCAGGCTTTCTGCTTCTTTCCCTTCCTCTTACATAAGGAACTACACAATATGTACAGAAATTGTTACATCCATACATTATAGTAACAAATGCTTTTACACTGCTCTTTCTATCTATTGGAACTCCTTCAATGATTTCTGCTTCCTTATCAAAAATTTCCTTAATTTGAACTCCTTCAGTTTTTACTCTATTCAAATATTCAGGGAATTTATATGCATTATGTGTTCCAAATATTATATCCACAAATGGATATTGTGATAGAACTTTATCCGCCATTCCTTTTTGCTGCATCATGCATCCACATATAGCTATTATAAGATCAGGATTTTTTTTCTTCTGATTTTTAAGTATTCCAAGATTACCAAATACCTTATTTTCTGCATTTTCTCTTACACAACATGTATTAAATATTATTATAGAAGCTTCTTCTCTATTTTCTGTTGCAGTATAACCTTGTCTTTTAAGCATACCAGATAATTTTTCCGAGTCTTCTTCATTCATCTGACATCCCCATGTTTCTATACAATATTTTAATTCTTTTTTATCTAAACTCATCTTTATCTCCTTGTTTTTTATAAATTCACGTTGTTATTATATCAAATAAACTATTCAAAATAAAGAGTATGTATTGAATATAATACATACTTCTGTATAATATAACAATTATTAAATCAATGTATTTAAATTTAATATAAGCAATTGTATAATATAATTAGTTAACGAAATTGACTCTCATTAATATTTATTTTACCATATAAAGTAAAAAACTATTGATATATTTCCTTTATAGGTATATAACTATATTGTAATAAGATAAAAATTTAAATCTAATATTTCTCATGATTTCAAGGAGGAAAATATAATGAATATTCAAGAACAAAAATTATTAACCCTAACATCTGACGTAAAGTTTGCTAAAATGAGATTAGATCCAGCAAAACACCAGCCTTTAATAGATATATTAATTGACGTCATCGATGCATTAGAAACTAATAACACCAATCTTGATTCTGTAATTAATAATTCTATAAGCCAAATTGAAAAATGCATTCTAGATAATAATCTAATCGTCCCTTCAGAAATTTCTGAATTAATAAAGTCCTTTTCCGTATTTCTTCCTAACTAACAATTAAAAATAATTCCATTATCTTAAGACGTCCCAAACAAGAAAGTATATTTCTTTGCTTGGGATAATTAAATATATATTATTAAAATTTGTATTTTTTTAAAAATGTTTAGTATTTTATAATACAGACTCGATAATTTTTGAGACTTATATTTTAAAAGTTTACTATTTATAAACTTATCATTTCCTAAAAACTAAGTGTTTATCCTTATTAATATATAACTCCAACAACATTTTTCTTATTTCTATCACCTATATGAACCCTATTTTTAATAAATTAATTCCTGATAAAATATCATGATAAGAGGTATATATCATTAGTCAATGCACAATGCAATAGAATCCATGTACTTTCTCCTAACACTATTATCTGCATAAATACCCATATTCCAAAAACAAGTGCATAAAAGTTTTAAACATGCAGTAAGCTTTAAAAGAAAATAATGTTCCTTTAAAAAGCTACTACTTACCTGTATTAGGACTAGTGAGCTTTTTAACTAATAATATTTCAGAATTTGCAGAAAAAGTAGCAAATATAAGCCAGGAATTAAAAATATACAAGGGTTTTGGAACTCTTTCCATTGACAGCAATCTAAGAAATATGATTTCTGTTTGTTTAGTTTCTATGGATTATTTAAATAATTTAGATAATGACTTAAAACTTCATCTTATAAATAGTACCAGCAATGTTACTTTAACTGTTGTTTCAGCAATCCAGACTTCTATAATTGCCGCTTCTTGTGCTGCTGCAGCAGCTTCAGCAAGTTCATCATCTTGATTTTTCATCAAAAGTGACAAAAATTAATAAAGAAGTCGCCTATAAAGACGACTTCTAGCTTATGTGGACTTATATTAAAAGTTCCAATTTTTAAATAAATCAAAGATTTTATTCATTTCTTCCTGCTGTCTATCTACCATTTCATCAATGTATGAAGATACCTCATCAAAATGTTTTTTGAATTCATCTGGACTTATATTTTTAGTATATTTATTAACATTGCCATCCTTTATCTCTACTACATAAACTACTGCGCTTCCTGATGTAACACCAATATCTGCATCCGTAATATCAGTACTTGAAGAAATGTTATCTTCTGATGTTTTATGTAAATCTATATTTGGTGATGATCCAACAACTTTTTCAGTAACTTTAACATTCAAGTCAGAATCAACATTTATTATATATGTTTTGCTCTCTGAAATTTTATTTTCCCATGGACGTAAATAATTAAATGTCACTTCAGTTTGTCCTTCTTTTAATCCTTTAACATCCCATATATGAGTTTCTCCTGCTCCGCAGAGTTGTCCAGTTTGATCATCTGATACACTATCTTCTTCATTTAATTCTGCTATAGATGAATCTTTAACAAAATACTGCCAAGTATAACCCGTAGAAGCATTGCCTTGAAGTAAAACCTTTCCCATTAATTGTGCACTTTCTGTTTTTTCTTTAGATTGTTCAGTTACTATTGTAGTATCATTATCGTTTCTAGAATCTGCATAAACATTTTGAATACCTGCTGAAAAAATTGATGTAAAAGCTAATGCTGATGCTAATAAAACTTTAATCTTTTTCATGATTAAACATCTCCCTTTGTTTTAGTAACTTAATCATATTCTTACTCAACTTATATATTAACTCTAAATTGTTACAATTGTGTAACAAAATTCAGTTTAATCTTATATTTTTTACACAATATGGTATTATATACTTAGCAAAAACAAATTGTAAAATTAAGTTAATACATAAAGAGAGGATAAGTGAATTTTTATGTTAATTAATTCAATAACCGGAATATATTTTTCTCCAACAAACACGACAAAAAAATCATCAATGCAATTATTAATGGAATGGAAATAAAAAATAAAGAATTAATAGACTTAACAACACCTAAATCAAGAGAAAAAGGAATCTCTTCTATAAATGGTGATATAGTTATAATAGGTGTTCCTGTTTATGAAGAACAAATGACTAAAATATTAAATAAATTTCTAAAAAGCTTAAATGGAGATGGAAAACCAGTTGTAATAGTAGGTGTTTATGGAAATATTGGATATGGAATAGTTTTAAATGAACTTGAACTTATGGCTTCTAATTCAGGTTTTAAAGTTATAGCTGCTGCAACATTCATTGGAGAACATTCATTTTCAACACCTCAAGTACCTCTTGCAGAAAAACGTCCTAATAAAGATGATTTAAAAAAAGCAGAAGAATTTGGGAAAAACATAATAAAAAAAATCCAAAAATAGATAATCTAGATAAAGAATCATTCTACATACCTAAAAGCAAATTACCCCTTACAGCAAAAATGGCACCTAAAAATAGTGCTCGATTAGTTACAAGAAAGCCAGTAATAAATAAATCTTTATGCACACATTGTAATATATGTGCAAATTGGTGTCCAGTAGGCGCTATTGACAAAGACACTTTAGAAATAAAAGAAGAACTTTGTTTACGATGCTTTTCTTGTGTTAAAAGATGTGTTAAAAAAGCAAGAAAGATTGTATATAGGCCCAAATTTATAGTATCAAAAGTTTTAAAAAGAAAAAATAAAATTTTTAAAGAACCAAAAATATATTTATAAAATAACTATACTCATTAATTGTCATCAATTTTTAGTGTTTATTTTCAATATTCTATAGAAAATAAGACTTAATTATAACATTTTTATTATAATCAAGTCTTATTAAACTATTCTAATAGAAATATACTAATTCATCTTCTGGTTTTTCAGTTGAAGAAATACTATCAACATGTAAAACAGGAAGATCGCTTTCATATTGTCTTACAAATGTCTTCTTGACTGTAGCCACTATATCAACCCACTCTTTATTTTCAAGTTCTACATCATTTTTAAATTCACATATAAGACCTAAAGGAGTTATATCATCAGCACAGCATGTCATTGCATTACGTCCTAAAATAGAAAACTTTGGAGGATATTTTTCAGGATCATAAGCCATTACTTTGACCTTAATTTTTTTACCATCATATTTATCAGGATTAGACATCATATCTTCATATAATATTCCAAAATCATAGTCTTCTGGTTCAATTATATCTGCTTCTATATCAAATGGAAGAGCATCTTCCGAATTATCTATTTCTCCATTTTCATTTTCAAATAGGACTCTAGACTGAGGATTTACAGATTTTACACTTCCTCTTAAAGCTATTTTTTTTGTATCAGCATTGCATCTGTTAAATATTACAAGATCTGCTTCTCTAAACTGATTTACTATTATAGCACCCATATTACCCATATAAGTTTTGAAAGTTGAAGAATCAATTGTACATATAATTTGTGCTATGTCATACTCTTCTGGAATTACAGAATCAAATAAGTTTTCAAAATCCCACATTCCATTAAATTCTATAAATATTCTTGTTGCTTTGTTTTCCTTTACATGTTTTTTAATAAATTCAGTAGTAAAATCTTCTTCTTCTTCAACTGGTATTAATGTTATTTTAGCATTTTTAAGTTCGTTTTCTTCAAGTTCTTCTATTCCCTCTTCACAAAGAAAAAGAACACTTTTTTCATTGCCTATAAACTGTTCATCTTTTAATATTTCCTTTATGAATGTTGTTTTTCCACTTTCTAAAAAACCAGTAAATAAGTATACTGGAATATTCATTAAAATCGCCTCTTTTCTATTACATGCATTTTTTATTCTTAAACAACAGAATTCTCAAATTGCTGTTGTTTAAGAATATAATTTTTAATATTATTTTTTAATAATCAATTAAGTTTCAAGTTATTTTATATTAAATAATTTTTCTATCTTTTCTGTATCTAATTTAGAACCAATTACACATAATCTTCCTGTATAGTCAGCTTCACCTTTTCTTATTTCATATTCACCAGGTACAAGATCAAAATTATACCAGTTTCCATTTTCATCTGGAACAATACCTTTAGCACGTAAAATTATTCCATATTCTGCTTTTTCACTTAATTTTTCAAGTATATCATTAAGTTCCTTTTCAGAGTATTTTTTAGGAGTTTCAATTCCCCAGCTTGTAAATACTTCATCTGCATCATGATGATGATGATCATGGCCACATCCACAACTACAGTTTTCATCATGATGGTGATGTTCATGCTCATGATTGTGTCCACATCCACACTCTTCACCATGTTCATGATGATGTTCATGTTCTTCATCATGGTCATGGTGGTGATGGTGTTCCTCTTCATGATCATGTCCACAGCTACAGTGTTCATGATCTTCATGATGGTGTTCATAAGCTTCCTTTAAAAGTTCTTCTTCTAATGAATTTGATTTTTCCATTGTTTCTATAATTTGTTTTCCGCTTATATCTTCCCATGGAGTTGTTATTATATTAGCATGATTATTATGTTCTCTTATTAATGAAACAACTTCTTCAAGTTTCTCTTGTGAAAGTTTTTGAGTACGACTCAAAATAATAGTACTTGCATTTTCAATTTGATTATTAAAGAATTCACTAAAATTCTTCATATACATTTTACATTTCTGAGCATCAACAACTGCAGTAAAACTATTAAGCTGTATCTTAGCTTCTTCATGTATATCCTTTACTGCTTTGATTACATCTGATAATTTTCCTACTCCAGATGGTTCAATTATTATTCTGTCTGGAGTATATTTAGCTAAAGCATCCTTAAGTGCAGTTCCAAAATCTCCAACAAGAGAACAGCATATACATCCAGAATTCATTTCAGTAATTTCTATTCCAGTATCTTTTAAAAATCCGCCATCTATCCCTATCTGTCCAAATTCATTTTCAATTATCATTAATTTTTCTTTATTTAATCCATCTTCTATAAGCTTTTTAATCAATGTTGTTTTCCCTGCGCCAAGAAATCCTGATATAATATCAATTTTTGTCATTTATTCAACTCTCCTTAATTATAGTATATATTTATTACTATTTCCCATAATATAAATTTTATAAACATAAGTAATTAAATTTTAATATTATTAATTTCTACAATCAATTTTATTTAATATTTATATGATAGAAAATAATCATAATCTGAAATCTATTTTCATATTATAACTATTTTAATAAATTTTCAAGTTTCTTATTATTTTATTTGAGATTAACAATATATTAATCAATAATTTAATATACATCTTTCAGAAATTAAATTTCTAAAATAATTTTAATCATATTGTCATTTTCCATATTTGTATGAAAATTTAAATGAGTGTATAATAATGAAGTATTTTATATATCTAGGAGAAATAATTTATGAAAAAAACTAATGATTTTTCAGAAGGAAGTGTAACAAAGAGTATTTTTAAATTAGCTATTCCCATGACGTTAGCTCAGCTTATAAACATACTCTATAATGTTGTTGACAGAATGTATATTGGAAGGATATCTCATGGGTCAAGCACAGCACTTACTGGCGTAGGAATTACATTCCCTATAATAACTATAGTAATTGCTTTTGCAAATCTATTTGGAATGGGAGGTGCTCCATTATGTTCAATTGCAAGAGGAAAAGATGATAATGATTATGCAGAGGAAATAATGGGAAATTCATTTGCACTATTATTGATATCAGGACTTTTTCTCACAATAATTGGATTACTTTTTAAGAATCAACTTCTCTATATGTTTGGTGCAAGTGACGCAACTTTTCCATATGCTGATAGTTATATAACAATCTATCTTTTGGGAAGTATTTTTGTAATGATAAGTCTTGGAATGAACAGCTTTATAAATTCACAAGGGTTTGCAAAAACAGGAATGCTGACAGTTCTTTTAGGTGCTATATGTAATATTGTTCTAGATCCTATACTGATTTTTATTTTTGGTTTAGGTGTGAAAGGAGCTGCATTAGCAACAATAATATCTCAATTTTTATCTGCAGCATGGGTATTTAAATTTCTGATTGGAAAAAAGAGCATTCTAAAAATAAAAATTAAATACTTAAAAATAAAATTTGAAATTTTCAAAAAAATAATATTCTTGGGTCTATCAAGTTTTATAATGTCCCTCACAAATAGCACTGTTCAGATTGTATGTAATATAACGCTTCAAAATTATGGGGGAGATCTTTATGTTGGCATAATGACAGTAATAAATTCAATTCGAGAAATTATAATGATGCCTGTAAATGGAATCACAAATGGTGCTCAACCAGTTATTGGATATAATTATGGTGCAGGAAAAAGCACTAGAGTAAAAAAAGGAATAAAAGTAATGTCTATTGCATGTATAATATACACAACCTCAATATGGATTGTATTAAGCATATTTCCAAAATTTTTTATAAATATATTCAATCATGATATGGAACTTATCAGAAAAGGAATCCCATCAATGCATATTTATTTTTTTGGATTCTTTATGATGTCATTACAATTTTCAGGACAAGCTGCATTTTTAGCTCTCGGAAAATCAAAACAAGCTATATTCTTTTCACTTCTCCGTAAAATTATAATAGTCGTTCCACTTACATTATATCTTCCAAGAATATTCAACCTTGGTACAAATGGAGTATTCCTAGCTGAACCAATATCTAATTTCATTGGAGGAATAGCATGTTATTCTGTTATGCTCTATATAGTTTATAAACAAGAATATAAAAATTAAATAAATGCTCACTTTAAAAATAAAATTTTAGCATTTCATACCTTTTAATTTATTGATATTACTAAATTTAAATTTAAAAAGTTATATAATAATAATAATTTTCTGCACAATAAAGAAAAACTGCCACATTAGTTTATGGCAGTCTTTTTATTCATTTTTTAAATCATCAATATATTTTTGAATCCATGAATCAATAGATTTTACTTTATCATGTTCTGGATTATTTACAATATCAATAAAACGTGTAGTAACACCATGAGTTTTTGCAATAAGCATGATATTTTTCTGCTTTTCAATAGGAAGATCTTTAATTGCAGCTTTTATATCATCTATACGCGCCCTTTTCATAAACCCAAACCTCTCCTAATACTTATTTTTGTATGCACTTATACCATGAATCATATGAAGCGCATTTTCTAAAACCTACTTTATTATACAAAGAAACAGCCTTATAATTATTATTTTCAACTCTTATAAATATATCCTCGATGTTATTTACTTTGCATAATTCAATGAGATAATTTAAGAGTACTTGTCCATATCCTCTACGTCTATACTCTTTAATTATACCAAAGTTTACTATTGTATATAATCCATTACTTAAAATTATTTGTCCATATCCTATACTCTTATCATTTAGACATAAAAATACTGAAAAATCATCAATATAATAATCCTGTTCTTCTTCTTCAAATATATCCCTTACATTTAATGGAGTTCTATTTTTATCATAAAATATATTATTTTGTATAGTACATCTTAATCCTTCATCTTGATTTTTTATAAAATGTTTAAACTTTATTTCATCTTCAACTTCTATTGAACCTTGAAAAGTTTCTAATTTCATAAGACAAGTTTCTGAAAAAATTTTAAATCCGAGTATATTCATAATTTCATGTATTTTTTCATTTTCAATAATATCAAATTTTAAAGCCTTATATTTTATAAAATCAAGAAAATTCGAATCAAAACTATAAATAAAATCATCTAATATATATATTGAATAAATATTTCCTGAAAAATTAGTTACCTTTGATTCATCGTACCATATATATCCCACATATTTATTATTAACTTTAAAAAGCTTCACCTGTTTTCTTAAAAGATATTTCATAATAAAAGACTCCTTATCATAAATGTCAAAAAAGTCCCTGTCACATATATATGATCTATAATCTCTATTATAAAGTTTTCTAAAATTTTCAACATTGAATAATGATAATTTTTCAAAAGTAATCATATTTAAGCTCCATTTCAAAGTGATATATAAATTATAGTTCTTCTCATAAATATAGTCAACTTATAAAGATTCACTCTTAAAATAATAAAAATTAAAGATCCAAAGATAATTCAAAATTTAATTAGGAATTAAAAGGGACCATCACATCAAAATATTCACACTGCCCTATATAGTATTTCTTCATTTAAACAATACATACAGCAGAATTTAATCTTTATGTGATAATCCCTTTTAAATTAATTATTTTTAAAGTTAAACCATGTGTTAAATATCTTTGATACTTAAACTGATTCTCTTGTTTTCTTCATCAACGCTTAAGATTTTAGCTTTAATTTCTTGTCCTATAGTTAATACTTGAGCTGGATCTTCAATTCTTTCATGAGATATCTTAGAAATATGAACTAAACCATCTACTCCTGGTTCTAATTCAACAAAAGCACCAAATTTGCTAAGTCTTACTACTTTACCAAGAACTATTGAATCTTCTGGATATTTTTCTTTAACATTATCCCATGGTTTTGGCATAAGTTCTTTCATGCTTAAAGATAATTTTTTAGCTTCTTTATCTAAACCAATAATTTTAACATCTACAATCTGTCCTATCTTTAACACATCATCAATTTTCTTAACATGATTCCATGAAATTTGTGATAAATGTAGTAATCCATCTACTCCATTAATTTCAACAAATGCTCCAAAGTCAGTAAATCTCTTTACTTCACCTTTAACAACATCATTTAAGTTGAATCCTTCCCAAGCCTTAGCTTCCATTTCATTTTTTTCTTTTTCCAATATTACTCTTCTTGAAGCTACAACTTTAACTGGTTTTACAGCACTAAAATCTATAAGTTTAACTTCTAAAGTTTCACCTAAATATTTCTCTTTATTTTCAGTAAATTTTATATCAATTTGCGAAGCTGGAATAAAGACTCTTACTCCTTTATAATTTCCTGCAAGTCCTTTATCTTTAGCTTCATTTATTTTTATTTCAAAAGTTTTTTCTTCATTAAATAATTGTTCTAATTCTTTAAAAGCTTCTTCTTTTTCATATTCTAATCTTGATAAAACTACAAAGCCATCATTGTTTTGTAATTTTATAACTTTTGCAGTTATAGAATCTCCAACATTAATGTTTTCAGCAAATTCTCTTGGATCTCCTTTTCCTGTCAATTCATTATAAGGAATTATTCCATCTATTCCATATCCATTCATACCAATAACAAGACCGTCATTGTTCTTTGAAATAACCTTTTCAGTAACTTCAGTACCTATTACAACTTTCATGTCTGTCTCATTCATTAATGCTAATTGATCTTCATTATTTACATTGTTTTCTATACTCATAATATCAAGTACCTCCCTAATAATCCAATCTGGTGTTGATGCACCAGCTGTTACTCCTATTTTTTTTATATTATCATTAATAAAATCTTTTGGTAAATCATTCACATTTTCAATATGAATTGTATTTTTACAATTTTCTTTAGCTATTTGATATAGCTTTGTAGTGTTAGAACTATTTTTGCCTCCAATAACAATCATTGCATCACTTTCTTTTGAAAGCTTAAGCGTACTTTTCTGCCTAACTTCTGTGGCTGCACAGATAGTATTGAAAGATACAAGTTCCTTTACTCCTTTTAAATGTTCTAATGTATTTTCCCAGTTTTTCTTCTTTTCAGTTGTTTGGGCAACAGCACATACTTTATCTGGCAATAAAAAATTTATATTTCCATCTTTAGTTATGATAGCATCATCAGCACACCATCCATTAATCCCTATTACTTCAGGATGATTTTCATCGCCTAATATTACTATATGATATCCTTCATTAGAATATTTCTTGACTTTCTTTTGAATATTCTTTACAAAAGGACATGTACCATTTATAACTGTTAACTCCTTCTTTTCAAGAAGTGATAATACATCTTCTGAAACACCATGAGATCTTATAACAATTACATCATTTGATTTTAAATTATCTATATCTTCAAGATTTATTGAAAATATATTATGATCTTCTAAATAACTTACAACATCACTATTATGTATTAAGGGACCTAAAGTATATATTTTTTTATCATATTGCTTCTGAATTTTAAGCGCCTGATCGACAGCTCTTTTAACTCCAAAACAAAATCCAGAATTTTGTGCTAAACTCACTTCCCTCATTACTATGCTCCTTTTCATAAGTAAAACTCTATATTATATAAAATTGTTATCTATATAAATATATTACTTTTTAGAATAAATTATTTTATTTATTTCTGCTACAACACCATTTATATCCAATGAAGTGCTGTCAATTTCAATAGCATCATCTGCTTTTTTCAACGGGTCTGTTTCTCTATGGGTGTCTTTATAATCTCTTTCAATAATATCTTTCAAAATTTCATCATAAGAACACTCTATATTTCTTCCTTGAAGTTCTTTAAATCTTCTGTTTGCACGCTCCTGTGCACTAGCTGTTAAAAAGAATTTAAAATCTGCATCTTTTAATACAACAGTTCCAATGTCTCTTCCATCCATAATAACATTATACTTATCAGACATTTTTCTTTGAAGCTTTACAAGAATTTTTCTCACTTCTTTAATGCCTGCATAAGATGATACCTTACTGCTTATTTCCGGCATAGTTATTTTATCCTGAACA
This sequence comes from uncultured Clostridium sp., assembly GCF_934754915.1. Taxonomy (GTDB): domain Bacteria; phylum Bacillota; class Clostridia; order Clostridiales; family Clostridiaceae; genus Clostridium. The sequence continues at coordinate 2,607 of NZ_CAKVKB010000051.1, read as the reverse complement.
TTTTCACCATTTACTATTAAATCATCATTTTCAAAATGCATTTCTAATGATTCTGTTAATTCACATATCTCCTTAACATTTTCTGGCAATAAATTTTTTTCAATAGATTTCAATGCCACTGCTCTGTACATAGCACCTGTATTTATGTACATTAAATCATGTTCTTTGCCAACAAGCTTAGCTATAGTGCTTTTTCCTGCACCTGCTGGTCCATCAATTGCTACACTTATTTTCAAAATTATTCTCCTCATTTCTTAGATCATACTTTGACACTTACAATTAGATTATATAATTTTTTTCCCTGCCAAACAAGAATAACTTTTCAATCAGGCTATAACATTTAAATTTTATCATATATTATTTCCTGCAACATATCCTGTTGCAAAGGCTATCTGTACATTATATCCACCTGTAAATGCATCAACATCCATAACCTCTCCGCAAAAAGAAAGATTATCAATTATTTTTGATTTCATTGTTGATGGGTCTATTTCTTTTATATCAACTCCACCTCTGGTTACAATTCCTTCAGAGAGAGGTCTTAATCCCTCAATTTCAAATGTGAAATCCTTTAATATATTTACAAGCTTTTTTCTTTCTTCTTTTGTTATTTCATTTACCATTTTATTTTGAGATATTTCAGACATTTTTATTACCATAGGAATTATTTTTTGTGGAAGAAGGTCTTTTAATGATTCCTTAAATGGACTGTTTATATATTTTGTAAAATCCCTTACTACCCTTTTATCAAGTTCCCCTATGCTGAGAGCAGGTTTTAAATCAACATGTGCTGTATATTTTCTGCCTTTTTCAATAAATCTGCTTCCCTTCAATATAAGAGGTCCGGATACTCCAGACATGGTAAAGTTTATTTCACCAAAATCTTTATATATGCTTTTTTTATTATTCTCCTTTATGTTTATTTCAATGTTTCTTAAGGAAAGTCCTTGAAGTTCTTTAGTTTTTTCATCTTTTACAACCATGGGTACAAGTGCTGGTTCAAGAGGAACTATATTATGTCCAAGTTTTTCTGCAAACTGCTGTCCTTCACCTCTTGAGCCCGTAAGAGGATAAGACGCTCCACCTGTAGCAATTATAAAATAATCAGCTTTTAATACTTGACTATTATTTATTATTACTGATGTTATTTTTCTTTCCTTAAATTTAATATCTGTTACTTTAGAATTAAGTTTTATTTTTACATTTGTTTGTTTAAGTGCATTTTATAATCCTTTTATTATATCAGAAGATTTATCTGATTTTGGAAAAACCCTATCTCCTCTTTCTACTTTTAATTTTATTCCATGGTTTTCAAAAAAATTCATAGTATCTTCATTAGTGAATGTATATAATGCACTGTATAGAAAATGAGGATTTCCAGGTATATAATCAAAAAACTCTGAAATGTCTTTAGCATTTGTAACATTACATCTTCCTTTTCCGGTTATAAAAAGCTTTTTTCCTATTTTTTCATTACCATCAACAAGTGTTACATCATGGGATTTGCTTGCTTCAAGTGCAGCCATAATACCTGCTGGTCCTGCTCCTATAACAATAACCTTACTCAATTTTTTTATTCAGCTCCTTAATTTATTTGATTTTATCTTATTCATTATACTTCATAATAATCTATATAACAATTTAAAACGGTATCAATAAATTTAAAATTTCATTATTGACACTGTTTTAATATATTACTTCAAATTTTCAATTCTATATCCAATTTCTTTATTAGCCTTTTTATATGCTTCCTTTATCATTTCTTCTTCATTCATTCCTTCTCCAAGAAAAAAATCCATAGTCATCTGGGCTCTGTCAGGAAAATATTTATCTAAAATTCTATCTTCAATTTCTCTTTGAGAACAAGTAGTATAATCATCTAATATATGTTTTATCTCAAAACCAACTTTTTCAAGTTCTCTTCCACAGAGGATGCTTCTATGACATCGTATTGGATCCTGCATTGCTCCAAGAAGGACTATATTATATCCTTTTGTGCAGCCATTCTTCAATCTTTCAATGCCTCTTATAAAATCTTCTTCTTTAACTACTTTTTCAAAATCAGCATATCCTTCAGCATTATATGATATTTTATTAATGCGCTTTGCAGCGAGTTCTTTAGCCATATATATGTAAATAAAACCTTTGGCCTTTAATGACTGCTCAATAGTTTCTTTATTATACTGAACATTGTATTTAGAATATGGAGTTCCTCTTATATCAACAACTGTATTTATTTTATAATATTTAAGCATATCTATTAATCTTTCTTCAGGATAATTAGAATGACCTATTGTATATATTATCATTTACTGCCTCCATTACTTTATTATTTATTATTTATAATGTACAAAATAGTCATAATATATAATAGGAATTTTTTATAACAATATGCTTAATCTGAATCATTATTTATAACTATTATATAGAAATTTCTAATATCAAATTTTCAAGCATACATATTAAAATTATAAAACTACATTTTTATCAAAATTATTATAATTCACTGCAAATAAACATTCAATAAAGAGGCTGTTACACAAAGATTAAGTTATACAATATATAGTATTAAAAGACTTATTTAATATGCTATATACAGCGTTTGAA
>NZ_CAKVKB010000050.1 GCF_934754915.1 uncultured Clostridium sp. | reverse complement strand
AAAAAAGGAATAGGATATATGCCTATTCCACTTTATTTAATACAGTACCTAATACTTCAGCACCATTTCTTTTTAAACGTTCTATAGACTTTTTAGCCATATTTTTATCTGTTTCAGGTAATGATACAACAAGTATTGTTCCATCCACCAAATGACTTACTGGAATTACATCACTACAGATTTCTAAACTCGGACAATCCACAATAATAAAATCATATTCAGATTTCATTAACTGCATAAATTCCTTAAAACACTGTCCACTCAATAAATCAATTGGATGTTTTCTCTCATTACCCGCTGTAATAACATGTAATTCATTGTATGAATAGCTATTTTTAATTACTTTAGTATATTTCAAATAATTAGTATAATCATTATCCTCTAAAATATCTGTTAAACCAAAATCATTCTTAACATTAAAGCATTCATGAATGTGTGGATCCTTTATATTACAATCCAACAATAACACTTTTGAAGTGTTTGCAACAAAACAATTCGCCAAATTAACTGAAACCGTTGTAGCCCCTGCCCCATGGTCTGCACCAGTTAAACATACACTATGAATATGCGGATGTTTTTCATTATATTCAATATTAGTACGTAGTTTTCGATAAGCCGAACTACTCGATATATTATGTTCCATTATTTTCTCCTATTTCTCCATTGGTATCTCAGCCAAAACATCTACCCCTAAAAACATTTCGACTTCTTTATCGTTAATAAAATGTTTATTAAATAAGAAACGCAGCACAAAATAAAGAACACTTAGAACTAAGCCAATTAAAGTTCCTATTAAAGTATTCTTTTTTACATCTGGGCTTACAGGCGTTGCGTTAACTTGTGCCTCATTCACAATTGCCACACTGCTTAAACCTAAATCGGACATCATCTCTTTTTTAAAGGCTTTAACAACATTTTTAACAACACGATAAGATAATTTGGGATTATTTGTAGTTATTGTAATATTGTAGTTATATGGATTACTTTCATCGCGCGTAATAACAATATTTTGTAAAAGTGTATCTACATCAATATTCGTTTCAGAACCAACTCTTTCTAAAACTACATTTCCATTCAAATAAGGCGTATAATCTAATAATTCACCTTGAGGAATAATAGTAATGTCTGTACTTGAAGTATAACTTTTAGGTAAAATAAATTGTGTTACTCCAAAAGTGATTAAACCACAAACCAATGTTACAACTAATATTGTTTTAATATTTCTTAATAGATGTTTCAATAACTCTATCAAATCAATTTCCATTTCATCATTCATATAATCGTTATTCATAAATTATTTCCTTTCTATACTGCTCCTCTACCATATAGCACTTGTTTAATAGTTTTAAATAACAATGTCACATCCAACCAGAATGACCAGTTTCTATAATAATATCCATCCAACAATAAACGATGTTCAAAATCAACCTCACTTCTTCCATGACTTTGCCACATACCCGTTATACCAGGCTTACATGCGATGACATCATAATAATAGTCTCCCATATCTTCTTTTTCTCTTGGTAAATATGGGCGAGGTCCAATTAAAGACATTTGACCAAACAATACATTAATAAATTGTGGAAATTCATCTAAACTCTTTTCACGTAAGAATTTACCTGCACTTGTAATACGTGGATCATTCACTAATTTTTTATTCTTTGTATATTCTTCTCGAATGGCTGGATCTTTTTCCATTAATTCTTCAAGGATCTTATCTGCCCCGATTACCATAGTACGATATTTAAACATTTTAAATTCTTTTCCATTTTTTCCAATTCGATTCTGCATAAAGAAAATTGGACCTCTATCTCCTTCTTTACGGTTTTTAATGAAGACAAAGATTGTCAATGGTATTAAAAGTAACAAACCACATAGTCCAGCACAGATATCCATTATACGTTTTAATGCATAAGATAAGAAATGTTTTAATCCACGAGAATTTGATATCATTAAGATTCCATCAAAATCCTCTACATTAGTATCAAAAGTTACTAAGCCATTTACTTGTGGTAAATATTTAATTACTGCCACTTTATTTTTAAATACTTCAAATACTGCATTTAAATCTTCACTATCCATTTCAGGAATTGCAATCAATACTGTATCTATATCTTTTTCTTTGATTATGGAACAAATAGAATCTAAATCATATGTTTTATTCACATCTACTATTTGTTCCTGTTGAATATACTTAACTTTTTTTGAATTATTGCAATTAACATAACCTATTACATCTAAAAGTGAGTATCCATTTCCAAAACACACCATTCCTAATTTTTCTGCAGTATGTCCAACACCAACAATCAGCGTATTATGTTTAAACCATTTTCTAAATATTTTATGAGAATATCTAGAATTACATCCTGCAAAAACCAATAAAACACAAGTTAATAAAACAAATCCGAAGAATTTCTTAATCGTCCAAGTACTAATTGGAAAAACAAGAAAACTTCCAATGAAAAAACCAATATGACTTAAAATAATCAAACGAATTTCATCATACATTAATAAAACTTTTCCTTGATATCTTCCAATCAGTATTTGCATTAAAAAATATAATATACATAATTTACAACAAGTCTCTAAACTATATCCAGAAAATTGTATAATAAACATAAAAAAAACAATTTCGATTGTTATTTTTAAACTTCCTATTTTTGACATTAAAACATCAACTCCATATGACTCAACTATTATACTAAAAAAAAAAGAAAAGGACAAATCTTTATGTAAGCGTTAAGCATAAAGTGTTCTTTTCTTTATCGAATATTAACTCTGGACTGAAGATAATACAGTGAATGTTGTTGCATCAACCATTGCCGTATTATGAATATCTTGGAATGTAAACGTAACTGTATATTGTTGCGTTGCCTCATCTATAGTACAACCAATATCTGTTACATCTTCTTGTCCTAGTCCTGCATTAGATAGAGCAGCATTAATAGCTTGTTGTTGATTTGCATCAAAAGAAGTTGATGGTTTCTCTTCTTCTTTCTTTGTTTCAGTTTCTTCCTTCTTTTCTACAGGTTCACTAGTAGTAACTTCTTCACTATTGCTTTTTTTATAATTTCTTTCTTGTATAATACCATCTTTACCAATCTTATATTCATAAGATCCAGTTGTTGTTTCAAAGGTTACTGTATAGTATTTCTTCTCTTCTTGAATAGATACGTTAGAACATTCTTTTTTAGTGGCATTAGCATCGTCTCTTGCGACTTCTAGAATGTCGTTTTGCGTAATTACAAGTTCTTTATTTCCACATCCAGTTAGTAATAGAGTAGAAGCTAAGATAATAAAACTATTTCTTTTTCTTCTTTTTACCATTGTCTTCTCCTCCATAACCATATCCGTAGCCATATCCATAATTACTGTCACTTGCTGATTCAACTTTATTTAATACAACACCCATGACGTGACCACCATTACGTTGTACATCATTAATAGCTGCTTTAACTTTACGTTTATCAGAAGTTTTAGAGTCAACTACATATAATACTCCATCACTTACATTACATAATGGAATAGCATCAGATGCTACCGCAACTGGTGGACAGTCAATAATAATATATCCAAACTCTTTACGTGCTTGATCTAAAAATTTAGCCAATCTTTTAGACCCTAATACTTCACTAGGATTTGGTACTCTATGACCTGCAGTAATAACGGATAGAGTAAAGCCTCCATCAAATTGAATGTTTTGTACTCCTTCATAAGATTGAATACTTGTACCTTCTCTAAATTCTGAAATAATATTCGTTAATCCAGAACGATTTGAAATATGTAATGTTTTATGAACTGAAGCATTTCTTAAATCACAATCAATTAATAAAACATTTTTATACTTAGCTGCCATAATTCGAGCTAAATTACAAGCTATTGTACTCTTACCTTCATTAGGAATTGTACTTACTACGTTGATCACTTGAATCGCATCATCCATTTGACTAAATTCAATATTAGTACGTAATCCACGATAGATTTCATCCACATCAAATTGATTTCTTTTCTTTCTTGCCATTTTTATCTCCCAAAGAAACCAAACAGTTTCTTTTTCTTTTCAACCTCAATATTTAATATCTCTTTATTACTCAACAATAACTTAGGATTCTCATAAAATAAGATATCCGCATTCTCAAAACCAATACGCTTAGAAACAACTGAATATACATCACTCAATTGTTCAATTCTATTTCCTGTAGCTCTATGTGTATCTGTACAAATTACATCACAATATCCATTGTCTAATAATTCTAGTGCATTCGATTGTATTTTCTTTCCATTTACACCAAGAATAGAAGTACGATTCATTTGTAGTATACAACCCATATCTACCCAATGATCAATGATTGAATAATCTAGCCCTTCATGAAAATATCTTTCAATATGAGCAAGTACAGGAACAAATCCCTTCATCTTCAATTCATATAAACATTCATCTCTATAATCAATAGAGTGAATATCACGAAGAACATTATATTCAACCAACATGTATTTACTACTATTCAAAGTTGGATATAAATCTAATTCCAATCCTTCAATGAATTCACTATTCATCATAACTTCCCCACCAAAATAAATAGGGATAGGACTCATCTTTCTTAATTCCAATTGACGAGTCACCATTTCATTATAGATATGAACATCTAATTGACCAGGAATAAAATGCGGTGTACTACAAATACCTACAATACCATCATCCTTAGCTAACTCTAGAGCTTTTACTGCAACCTCAATTGAAGGCATACCATCATCAATACCCCAAGCAATGTGAGAATGCAAATCAATATACTTAGCCATTATAGTTCAGGAATCTCGCAGAATACTGGAATACCCAAATATTTTTCTGCCTCTTCCTTTGTACGTAAACGATTATCAAAAAAGAATCTCAATATTGCATAACCACAACCAAGCACAAAACCAACCATAGTAGCAAGTAATGTATTTTTCTTCACATTCGGTCCACTAGGAATATAAGACAATTTAGCCTTATCAACAACCTCAATATTACGAACATTCAAATTCTTCTGCATTGTACGAATAAACGTACTTACTGTATCATTTGCGATATCCTTAGATAATTTAGGATCTGTTGTAGTAGCAGAAATTGTGATAATCTCTGTATTAGATTCATTTGTCACACAAACAAGATTTTTAACACTTTCAGCACTCTCTAATCCAACATCTTTGGCTACCTCAGACATAATATTGTTCTGCGTTAATAAATTTACAGCATTCGTAACCAATTTACTATTGGCCATCTGCGAATTATAATCCAAAGACCCACTCTCACTAATCTGTGGAGTTAAGTAAATTGATGTACTAGCCGTATACGTTGGCTCAATCAATAACTTTGTTCCAAAGAAACCACAAAAAGCAAATAGTAAGATAAGAAAAATAATCAATTTAATATGTTTCAAAATTGAACGAAATAACTCAATTAAATCTATAGTTTCATCTTCTAAAATGTCATCTTTTTTTAATCTATTATAATCCATAAATCCTCCCTTAAAACAACTGTAATTAATGCATTAAGTATACATTTACGTTGTAGTACATTATTCATTCATAAATTTAATCATTTATTTTACAAAACAGGAAATTAATAAAAAATTTTAAAATGGACTAGTCTTTAGTAATTTTATTTCTAAAGACTGGTCCATCAATATTTAATAAATTTCACTCTCAATAAACTATTATTAAATTTTATTTAATTAGGTTCCTCAATTGTGGTTAAAACAAAACTTTATTTTACTCAATTATTTTTGTATAACAATACAATTATTGTCCTCTAAGTTCCTTAAATCTATTAATCTCCATTTCCTCTTTATAATTTTTGAAAAGTGCTTCCACATCATACTTAGGCTCATATCCTAATTCTTCTTTAGCATTTTTAACATCCATTAAGAACCCACCACCAGCTGTTTTATCTGGACGATAGATAATTCTTGATGGATGATCTACAGGTGAAAAAACTTTTATTATTGTCTCAATTTGCTCTTTCAAAGTAACAGGGACACCTGTACCTACATTATACCATCCATTATCACGATTAACTTCCACTGCTTTACAAAGCATTTGTGCACAATCATATACATGAACCATATCTTTAGCATAATTTGGATCGCCCCATAATTCGATAGGTTCCCCTTTCATAGCTTTATCTATCATGCTGTAAACGGGTCGAAGCTTTTTTACTCCATTTGGATGATAATAATGATATGGACTGTAGTTATAAATCGTTGGAAATCGAAATATAAAATATTTAAGTCCATATTCTGCATAATAATGTTTCATAAATTCAATCGCAGTATTCTTTGTAATAACATAAACTGCATGATCACCTTTATAACTAAAATTATAAGGTGTATTCGGTTTCAAAACAGTTCCATTAGTTGCTGATAAAGAAATATCGAAAACTGTTGTTGAAAATAAGATACGATCTGCATGTACTTTTCTACAATATTCTAATACATTATAAGCACCCATAATATTTGAGTTAATATATTTTTCAGGTTCATATCCTTTCATATATGATGGAATTTGGGCAGCTAAATCTATGACTGCATGCACATCATCTTGGGGCAATTTTGAAAATTCTTCTGGTTTACTAATGTCTACTGAAACATATTTATGTCCATGTTTTTCAAAAAAATCTGTTTGTCGATGACCAGAAGCTATTACTTCATACTTACCCTTAAAATACTCACATGCATACTTATGTACGTAAGAACCAACATTACCTGTAGCTCCAAAAATTATTATTTTTTTCATTTTAATCTAATCTCCTTGATTTTTGTTTATAAATTGTGTTTAAGCACAATATCTACTTCGATTCCTTAACTATTTAATTTTTTAATTTCATTAACAAGCAATTTTAGCATTTCAATATCATATCTTTGATCACAAGGAAGTGGTAAGATATTTTTTGCCATATCATATTCTAATTCTGTTTCTTTACATAATTTAAAAACATCTGGCCATAGTGTAGGAATATAAATATTTTGTTCCAGTAATTTTTTCCTTATCTCATTTCCGTTCGATATATATAATGGATACATAAATGGACCTTCTACTTCTTTTACTTTCAGTTTATTCAAACATGAAAATTCATTGTCTAAAAACTGAAAATTTTGTTCTCTAATAAACTTTACATTATCATAATCAATAGAACGTAAAATATTCTCTGTGATTTTAGACATCTTACGTAAAGGTAAATTTTCAATTAATTCTTCATTATCCACATAATCATTATAATACCTATTTGCAGTTTCTTCAAATCGTCCAAATAAATGTGTCAAACGTTTAGATGATTTATCATATTCCAATTCATTAGGAAGTAATGCTTCTGTATACAAATATGCCCCGTCAGGAACACCAAAATATTTTCTACACGTATAAATTGTATCTACACCTTTTATAGGCATTTGAAAAAAAGCTTGAACATTATCAATAATGATATGATTATATGTATTTTTCATTATTTGAATTTGTTGTTTATCAATTTGTCCATAATAATTTACTAAATAAAGCCATTCATTATCATTTAAATCTATGCCTATAGGAAGAAAATCTAAACCTATTGAATAATAATTAATAAATACATTATATTTTTTGCAAATCTGTTCAACAGATGCACATAAAAATTTTGGTAAAGCAATTTCCTTTATCTTTCTAGTCTCAATCAAATATGCTAGACAATTTCTTGCACTGTTCAATGCAACTGCTTTATTATGGTATATTTCTCCATTATATGTGGGAAATTCAATAAATCCACCTATCTCCATACATTTCACCTTTATTACTTTAAAATAACTTTTATATATTTATCTTGATTATTTAGAACCTCTTCTAAATGTTTTTGAGTTTCAAATTTTAAAATAACAGTACCAATAGCTTCATTAGCTGCTTCAAAACCACCAATATTTGTATTTTCATCAACCCAAACATCTAACTCAAAAATATTTTTAGAAATCTCATCAGAAACATAAATTTCTTTAAACACACCTGGTTTATCACTATGCAAAATTATTTCTGCCCAAAACCCATTATATGGTTGCTGTTCTACTTCATCTATAGGTAAACCAACGGAATATTTTACCATATTTGTAATAATATCTACACCAGTTGAATACCTTATACATTCAGCTAACCTATTACCACCACCTCTTGGTGATAATTCCATAATATATGCCTTTCCATCTGTTCCTTCTCGTGTTTCAATATTATAAATTGATGTTTTCATATTTAATAATTTGATTAATCTTTGTATTTCTTCTTTTAAATCTTTTTGGTGTACACTTGTCATAGAAGAAGGCCAACTGTACGCAGCAGGAGTATACGGATTTTTGGCCTTACTATCAAACCTTTGACAATTAAAAGAAACGAATTTCAATTCTCCATCTACGGAGAAGCTATCTGTATCTGATGAATAACCAAGTTGTTTAATAAAATCCTCAATGATGAATTCATTTGTATGAGAATAGGAAAGAGCATAATTTATGCTTGATTCTAAATTTTTAGGGTTATCTACTTTGGTAACACCTTTACTTCCTGCAGAATCCGTTGGTTTAACTATTACAGGCCAATGAAATAAATTTACATCATCTAATGCATCATCTACGTTTGTATAACTCCTAGCAGTTGGAACATTAAAATTATTTTCCTGCAAAAACTTACGGAATTTTCCTTTGTTTTGTAAAATACACACAGATTCATAGGGGCCAACATTTGGAAGTTCCATTTTTTCAGCAACATATGCTGCAGTTATTACTCCAGGATCACATGCAAATGACATGATACCATCAATATTAAGTTTTTTTGCAACTTCTAATGTTTTATCTTTATCAATAATACTTACATTTACATATTCATCAGAATACTTATGTGCAATATTATCAGGTAAATAATCAGCGGTTATAGTATAAACTCCTAACTTTTTAGCTGCGTCAATTACAGGTAGAGCATATCTAGCTCCTCCCAAGATCATTAATTTTTTCATTTAATCTCCTTTTTACAAAATTAAACAATTATACTTATATACTATTGTTATTAAAAAATATTTCGATTACATAAATTACAACTTCGTGAGACTATTGTGTAACACAAAATGAGTATCTATAACTTTTGCCTAAATCCCCAAAATGACATCGCATATTCTATCTACATCTTCTAAAGATAAATCCGCATATAAAGGAAGAGTTAATACTCTCAGTGCCATATGTTGTGCTATTGGAGTTTTTTCAGTTCCTGCAGTTGGATAATTACGATAACATTCAAAACTATTTGTTAAAGGATAAAAATATTTTCTAGCACCAATTCCTACTTCAGCTAATTTCTCAAATACTTCATTTCTAGTATATTTATATCCATCAAATACAACAGGAAAATATGCATAGTTACTTTCGACATCTTTTTGGATTGATGATAATTTTATACCTTCAACCCCTTCAAGTCTGCTTCTATATTTTTCAACAACTCTTTTTCTTTTTGCAATTTCTTCATTTAAATGTCTTAAATTACAAATACCCATAGCTGCTTGAAATTCATTCATCTTAGCATTTCCACCAACATATTGAACAGATTCTGGGCCATGAATACCAAAATTTTTCATATCATTTAAAAGTGTTACAAATTTATCATCTTTAAAACATACACAACCACCTTCAATTGTATTAAAAACTTTTGTCGCATGAAAACTAAACATTGAAGCATCTCCAAAACAAGCAGATGATACTCCTTTGTATTTAACACCAAAAGCATGTGCTGCATCATAAATAACTTTCAAGCCATATTTTTTGGCAATACGATCAATTTCTTCTACATTACACATATTACCGTATACATGAACCGGAACAATGGCTACTGTTTTATCTGTAATTAATTGTTCTAACTTAACTGTATCAATAGTATAGTCATCTTCTTTAATATCACAAAAAACCGGAACCAATCCATTTCTTACAATCGCATGAGTAGTAGAAGCAAACGTAAAAGGCGTAGTAATAACTTCTCCACCTTCAGGCAAATTCAACGCTGCAATTGCATTTTCTAATGCTAAATGCCCATTAGTGTATAAAACTACATTCGAAATACCTAAATAATCTTCTAGCTCTGATTGCAATTTATTGTGTTTTACACCCATATTTGTCAACCAATGACTTGTCCATAGCTCTTTAATTTCTTCACAATATTCTTCATAAGAAGGCATAGAAGACCTAGTAACTAAAATATTTTTCATAAAATTTCCTCTTTTCTTTAAAGTAAAATCTAATTTAATTTTTTATTAATTACTGATTTAAGAACATCTACCAAATATTCAAATGAATCCAAATGAAATATGTAAGATCCTATTAAGTAGATAAAACCTCCTAAAAAAACTTGAATTAATAAAGACACGATATTTGTACAGTTAAGTATATTCACAAAAGATACGCACATGCCCATTAACAATGATAATAAAACTGACGGGAAAATATCTACCATTTGTTCTTTAAAACTGTAATTTAAAAGTTCTTTATTCGGCCAAGAATTTATAATCATACTAGTGAATGTACTTATTAACAGACTATATGCCATTGCCATGACCCCAAACCACATTGTAGAAATTAATAATATCATTCCAACAAATTTTTTTAAAATCTCTAATTTTAAAAATAAATCACTTCTTCCCATTGCTTTAATTGCATTAAGGTTAGCAGTGTGAATAGGGTAAAACATATACGTAACACAAAATATTTGTAAAAAAGGAACACATGGTAACCATTTGTCAGTCAAAATTATTTGAACAATTGTTTTTGCACAAAATGCCAATCCCATCATAAGTGGAGCAATTATGTATGTGCTAATTTTTATAGCTTTTCTTGTCATGTTTTTTACACGTTCTCTATCATCTTGCTCATTTGCCAGTGTAGGCAATAAAACACTATCAATAGAAGTATTTATATTATTAATAATTACATTAGGCAATTTATCTCCTTGATTATAAAATGCTAAATCTGATGATGAATACATCTTTCCAATTATTAAACTTCGAATATTTACATATAAAGTTTCTAACAATGATGAAACTAACATTTTCCATCCAAATGATAACAATTCAGTTAAACGTTTCCAAGAAAACATCTTTTTTGGTCGCCATTTTACAGTAATCCACAAAATTAGCGTATCTATAGAAGCATTTGATAATTGCTGAGCAACAATAGCCCATACTCCAAAACCTGCGTATGCCAATCCTATACCAAAAAAAGCTGAAAAAATAGTGCCTCCGAGTGTAGAATAAAAAAATCTTTTAAAAAGCATATTCTTAGACACATAAGACTGTTGAATCCCTTTTACACCGGAAATAATAATTGTTAAACTTATTACTCGTATGATTGGAGTAAGCGTATAATCTTTATAAAAAGAAGCTATACATGGTGCCGAAAAAAACATCAATACATAGAGAACAATACAGACTACAAAATTAAAATAAAATACTGAAGAGAAATCTAAATCATCAGCATTCTTTTTTTGTATTAGAGCTGTTCCTAAACCACTGTCTACAAAAACTTGTAATATTGTAGTAAAAATTGTAATTAAAGCTATCTTACCGTAATCAGATGGCGACAAGATACGAGCTAAAATAATAGAAACAACAAAAGTCACTACTTGCGCACCGCAACGTTCTGCAAATCGCCAAATAAAATTTTTCATTACATTATTTGAATTAAAACTATTCATACACTTTAAGTAACTTCCTTAATCTATAATACGTTTCTTGAACAATCAAAAACGCTCTAAAGCTCAAAAGATGAGCTAATAAAAATTGTATTTTTCTTATTACACTATGATCTGAGATTTTTGATGTGTCAAAATATTCTAATGGGGAGCTTAAATTTTCTACATGTTCAATTTGTTTATTAAAATCATTACATATAATTTGCCATTTTTGATCTATACTTGACTTATTAATTATTTCCGGAATCTTGTCATTCATATACACAGATTCTAAATAATTTAATAAATCATTTTTTCCACTTAATTTAGTACAATGAACATTATTCAGATTATCAATAAATCCATTTGGTGAATTAGTAATTACATCCATATCCACTGTAGTCACACCCATATTAGCTGATGCAACTGCACTACCTGCACCAGAGACAAAAACGTCAAATAAATTGAAAATACTTTTGGGAATCGGCCAAATATACCCACTTATAAAAAGTTTAATATTTGGACATTTTTTAAATTTAGACTTAATATCAGAAACCGTTTTTTCATCTGCACCACCAAAAAAACATAATCCTACACAAATATCTGAATGAATATTAGCAAATGAACATACACCATTGATAATATTAAGTACAAATGGCTTATCTAATCTTCCTATAGAACCAATCATAAAATCTGCTTTAGGTAATTGATTTCTAATATCTGAATCTTCATCTGCAACAACATTTGAACACCAAGCATTCCATACATTTTTTTCAGGATCTTTAATGTTAAAATATTTTCCAAAAATATACAATAAAGATTCTTTCGAAATTGAATAGAGTTCATTTCTCTTATATTTAAACTCATAAAATGAGAATGTATAATTATTCACATTATCATTTTTCTCATCCAAAAACATTACAATATGTCTTGCACCTATTTCTTTTGCTAATAATTCTCCCCATAGTGCAGTGAAATCTGTACCAGTTTCTATTACAATGCTTTCACTTGGTTGTATTTTATCTACCATAGTTTCTATAAAATTATTTATTTTTCTTTTACTAAAAATATGCGGTGAATAGTTTAAAAACTTATACTTATCAGAATTATATTTTTCCAATGGCTTTATATAAATTTTCCCAAAATTTGTTGGGAATACAATGACATTCCATCCATTATTTTCAAGTGTTTTTATTTTATTTGAATTATAAATAGGTCCACCAGCAATTATATTAGCTATCCCAGACATAAAAATATAAGTCTTCATTTTTCCTCTTTCATTACTTTTTTATATATCTTAAAAAAAGTTGATTTTAAACCATAACAATAAAAGCTCTTAATTAGTTTATAAAGTATTAGAGTCTTTAAATATTTATGATTTTTTTCAAAAGTATAACATTTTTTTTCCTGGTTTGTAACCCATGATCCCGAATATAAATGAATTGTATAAGTATTATCGGTAATATTAATTTTACCATCAAATTTATTCATTGGACAAAGAAAATCTGGGGGATATATGTTAACTCCATTAATCACCTGATAACTTTTGTCATAACTTAAACCGTGTTCACTTAAAATATTTGAAGTAATCATAACAACATTATTATTATAAGTATCAATCAAGCCATTTGAATCAATAAAATGAATTTTTCTATATCTCTCAACAATTTCCTTACACAGTGGATTATTTTTTTCGAATGCAAGTCCCAAACCAGGCGCAACATATGGTCCATCTTCGGCATCTCCATTTTCTTCCCAACACATGAATGGTCCCATCTTTACTAAAGGATCTATATTTTTCAACATTTTAACATCTGTATCAAAATAAATACCTCCATAATTAAATAATACCCAAAATCTAGCAAAGTCACTCACAAATGCCCACATTTTTTTACTATATGCTTCTTGCACATATGAACAGCAATTAATATCAAAATTATTTTCGTTCCATTCAATTATTTTATAATCTGGGCAATATTTTTTCCAGGAATCAATACATTCAATTGATTTTTCATCTAAAGTATTATCACCAAACCAACAATAATGTATTATTTTAGGTATTTTCACTTTACTCATATTATACAATCCTCCTTTATATCTAATTTTGACATATCAAATCATTTTATTATGTATAAATTCATATTAACAACATAAAAAATTATTCTGTCTTAGTTTAAATTTTATAATATCGATATATTTTAAAAAGTAAAGTAATACTATACTAATAAACAATGATATCTAAACACAAACGTTCAATTAATAATATAAATTCTAGTTTCCAATATAAGTTTCTCTAAAATTGCACTATTTTCATCAATTTTTCACCAATTTAAGAGCATCTCAACAAATTACTGTTTAAAATATCATAAAAACTATTTTTATCAAACTTCTTCTCAAAACTTATATAAGCTTTATCTGTAATTTCTAAGTATTTTTCAGGAGATAAATTTAATATTTCCTCAATTCTTTTTGCAAGTTGATAAATATCATTCACATTATACGTAAATCCATTTATATTATTTTGTATATATTCATAATGACCTGTACCTGAACTTACAAGAACTAATCTATGTGCAAAAATAGCTTCAGTAATTGTAACAGGCAAAGGGTCATCGGTTGAACAACAAACAGATAAATAAATGTCATTATACAAATCCATTAATTTATTATGATCTAGATAATCAATATATTCTACGAAATTTATATGCATTGTACTTTTTATTAATTTTTTACTATATTCTTTATCAATTGAACTACCTACAATTAGAACTTTTATATCTTTTTTTAAATCTTCATTTAATAAATCTAATGCTTTTATTAACTCCATTTGATTTTTTCTTTTGCATATACTACCAACAATCAGAATTATTTTCTTCGCTTTCGCGAAATCATATTTATCTACCTTTGTCGAATATTCATAAGGATAAGGCATTTGAATTGAATTATAATTAAAACCATATTTTTCTATAGCGACTTCACATATATCACTAACTGAAAAAATTCTACAATTTTGAAGCTTGTTTGGCAAACGTTTATAATATTTTGAAAAATATTCATCACCTTCATGAATCCATAGATTATACTTTATATTATTTTTCTCGAAGTAGCTAATCCATTCACAATTAGCTATAGTATTTACAAATATACAGTCAAATTTACAATTTATTACAAGCTTTTGAATAACAGCTTGAAAAAAGAATGTGCAAAATTTTTTATAATTACACTCATGCCTTAATCTTCCATCATACTTATACATAAGTATAACTTCATAATCATTTTCTTCAAAATATTTTGCAATATCCATCAAAACCAAAGGTGCTCCCGACATAGACATATCTCTTGAAAGCAAAAGTACATACTTTTTATAACCTTTTCCCATTAAATTTTTGTTATACCGAAAAACTAAAAATAAAATAGTTCTGATTGACGAAAATAAATAAAAAAATGCTTTATACACTTTACTCATTTCTTACCCCCAAAAAAATAAAAATTTGCTAAAATTAAGATTTTTCACTGGTGACATTAACATATAAATAAAGAATAAAATTATACATAAAACTGTCACTATTTCTCTATTCTTATGATATCTAATTTGACATATCATATTCGGTAATAAAATCATATTAAAAATTGAAAAATATTGGCTAACTCTATAAAATTCAGCAACGATGTTAGATAATAAATAACAAGCGATTCCTATTGAAACAAAAAAATACATGTCATAATTAATGCTATCATCATTCGTTAAATACCCTCTTTTTTTTATATTCAAATATATATGCGAATATATATTTTCAAAGCTCAATCCATTTAATAAAAAATATAAAAAGACTGAAACAAATAAAATCATAAACCAAATCAAAGAAACATCGTTACCAAATGAATAAATTCCATCATATATATATTGATACATTTGATGATTTAAAACCTTTATAACATTCAAAATAATTATTTTTCCAAAATTTGAAAATATAAAACCTAAAATAATAAATAATAATGGTAAAACTAAATTTAATTTTTTTCTTTTTTTTTCATATATTAATAACATAATCGTAGGTAAAAAAACAACTGCACTAAAATGGACAAAAAAAGCAAATACAAACATAATAAAAGACTTAATATAACTTTTTTTGTAATAATACAAAACCATCAATAAAATAAAAGATATTGATAAATATTGTCGTATAATTGATGCGGCATATATACAACTGCAGGTATATAAAATAACTACACTCAATAAATAGTTATTCGAGAATTCTTTTATAATTTTTCCTGAAACAAACATAAAGAATGCGTATAATGTTGCAATGAAAAACTGATAACTTAAGCCCACACTAGAGAATAATTTTGAGATACAAGCAAAAGCTATCCCATTTTTGATAGAATATTGATTTAAGATTTCTAACCAAGAAGTCTTAGTAAGATTTATAAATTGAACATAATATGTTCCATCAACATCTCCTAATCCAAGATGAATGTTTCTACAGCAAAAAATAAACGAAATAATGCATAACGTAAAAGTTAAATATAATCTCCTAGGTAACACAAAATAACTAAGGATAATCAATAATAGAATTATAAAATAGACTTGCAATATAGTTCCTCCTAAAAATAATATATAATTTATTTTAAATTAAATATTATATTCATAAAATCCTATTTAAATTTTGAATACTCTCTAAATAAGCATACTTATTTTGTTCTGTGGGCTCTAATACTGCTCCTTCTGCCCATTCATTCCATGCATTAATTACGACAATATCATCAACATAATTTCTTCTATCATCTTCACATAACATTTTCAAATATTTTTCAAATTTTTCAGGTGTAGCACCCTTTAAAATCATACCTTTTTTTCCTTTTCTTGGACTATTATCAAATGAGACAAATGCACCTCGCCATAACCTTTTGCCATTATAAGTTTCTTTATTATTTATTAATTTCTTCCATATATAATCATATGAAAGAATATCTGTTAAGCCTAGCTTTTTACAAATTAATCGTTTAGCTTTTACAAAATTTGATACACTATATCTTGAAGCACAATGAGGCTCAAATTCAACTAATACATCAGAATTAATCTTTTGTTTCCCATTATTAAAGGAATTCACAAATTCAACAACATATATATTTTTTAAACCCTCCATATTCAATTGGTCATTCCAATAATCAATCATTTCATTAAATTTTTCAATACGCGAGCAAGAGTAGAAAAAAAGGACTGGTCTTCCATCAATTTTAATATATCTCTTATCTTTAAAAAAAGGAATAAAATACTGTATATGATGATTCCAATCATCTAACCCACCGAATTCTTGTTTTATTAATATATCAGTATCTTTACCATCCCATGTACGTGCCCATGTTTCATTAGCCCAGCACATACAGTAATTCTGATCAATATCAGGATTATTAAGTAAAATCTCACAAGGTTTTTCAAGTAACATTTTTCCATTAAACCAATAATGATAATAGCAGAAACCATGTACACCAAATTTCTTTGCCAAAATAGACTGCTGCTTTAAAGTATTTAAATCTTTCATATCATAGTAGTTACCGTCAAGTGGTACTAAAGGTTGTTGATGACCTTTAAAAAGTGGTTTTGCTTTTTTTACATTATTCCAATCTGTAAACCCTTTACCCCACCATTTATCATTCTCTGGTATTGCATGATATTGTGGTAAATGCATAGCTATAAATTTCATTTTCAATCCTCCAATTAAACTAATTTCCAACCCCATTTTGCAAAATAGTATTTCATACTTTTCAAATGATATTTAAAAAGAACTTTATTTTTATGTGACCCTCTTTCCCATTTATGTATTACTTTTGTACCCGGAAAATACATCAATTTAGAAACTTTATTAACCCGTTTACATAAATCTGCATCTTCACAATACATGAAAAAGTTATCGTCAAAACCATTAAGTGCCTTAAATAAATCGCTTCGAATAACTAAAAAAGAACCTTGCCCAAAAGGAACTTGAAACGGTTTTGAATAGTCCATATCTTGCATTATATGTTTTTGTGACCTTTTCTTAAAATAATTTTTTAAGATCATACGATTAAACACATCAAATATAGTCAGTTCTCTTCTATAAACATGTTGCATGTTTCCTTTTTCATCAATTAAAACAGGTATAGTCATTCCTATGTCTTTATTTTCATCCATCCATTCAATAATTTTCGTAAAAGAATCTTCACATAGAATAATATCAGGATTTACAATAGCGTGATATTCACTGTTCAAAACATTTAATATTTTATTATGTCCTTTTCCAAATCCTATATTTGATCCTACATCAATATACTCAATATCTTGATAATCTTTCAAAAAGTATCTAAACTTTTCGACATCTTCAGGAAGAGAAACAGATACCCCATTATCAATGATAAAAATTTGTTTTGTTAATACTGGGGATGTATACTTCTCAATCGATACTACTGCATTCATTATATCTTCATAATTATTATACCCCACTATGCTAATAGATAATTTCATCACAACGCCTCTTTTCATTAAAGTTAAATATATTAGAATCTATAAAACCAGCATTTAATTCTATTTTGAACCATATATTTTGCCAAATATATGGTATGAAAAAAATTAAATTTTAAACAGCTCCTTTTTTACATACTACAACTAGTACTGTCTTTAATAGAATCTTAATATCTAAACCAAGATTCCAATTCTCAATATAATATTTATCTAGTTTAACTACTTCATCAAAATCTATAATTTCACTTCTTCCACTGACTTGCCACATACCAGTTATTCCTGGTTTTATAGCTAATCGTGCAAAATGTTGATATTCATACAGATTTGTTTCTGATATTAAAGGAGGTCTAGTTCCTACTATAGACATATCTCCTTTTAATACATTAAAAAATTGTGGAAATTCATCTAAACTCGTTTTACGAATAAATTCACCAATACCTGTTTTATGAGATCCATCAGGCATTACTTTATTTCCAATAACCCGAGGATCAAAATCAAGTTTAAACATCTTTCCATCCCCAAGCTTATTGTCTTTCATTAATTCTGCTTTTCTTTCTTCCGCATCTAAATACATACTTCGAAATTTATACATCTTAAATTTCTTACCATTCTTACCAACACGTTCTTGTGAAAAGAAGATGGGTCCTGGACTAGCAATATAGATTGCAGGTCCAATAAAGATGCAGATAATCAAAGTTAATATGCATCCTAATGCGCCACAGATAATATCAAACACTCTTTTTAAGAATAATTCATTTAATGAAGCATAATTAATACTAGTAGTAAGTACAGTATAATCACCAATCTTTTCAACAAACTGTTTCTTACCCGGTGAATTTACTACCTTAGCTAAATTCATATGTACTGTAATACCAGCCAATGTTAATTGTTCAATTAACGTATTTGGATACGCAATTTCTTTAGGTAAAACAATCAATACTTCATCTACCCATTCTTTACATGCATACATACCAACTGTTTCATTATTTGCTACCACAGAAATATTATCAATCTTATTTCCAATTAAATCCTTATCCAATAAAGCAACACCAACAATGTCATAACGAGAATAATTCGTCTTTTCAACATTATCTATAACTTTATTTGCAATAGTACTAGAAGTAACAATTAATAGTTTTCTTCTTTTACCACTATTAACACCCTTTTTAATATGACTCTTCCACAGTTCTCTTACTATATATGTCAATATAAAATAAATACCAATAGTTAAAAACAAGATAAATCTAGAAAAGAAAACTCCCTTTTGAACTGTAAATAAATATAGAACAGCTAAAAAACAAACAATAAGTGCATGTTTTAATGTTTTTACAAACTCTTGATAATGACCTCTTTTTAATACGCCCTTTAATGTACCAAAAATCAGTAAAACCATTAAATCTGCTAATTCTATTATGATAGCCATATTTCTATACAAGAAATTGTTATATAGATGTATATTCCCATTCTTTATAAAATAGGCCATCATAAATGCAAGCTGTAAACATATCATATCCAATATCATAAAGTCGATATGTTTCAACCACCCATTTGCATTCTTCCTATACATATTACTCTCCCATTCCTAAACATAAAAAAAAGCTTATTTAGAATTTTAAAAATCTTAATAAGCAATGAAATATGAAATTTTAGATACACTTCTCCCTACCCATAACACTGTAGAAGATGAACGAATCAATTAAAAATGCGGTAAGCCAGCTATTTCTAATATCATCTAAATGTATCATTTGTTATTCCTATTACTTCACAATAGTCACACCTATCCCACGATAAAACTATTGCCTAATAATTTTATCCCATATATATAATATGTCAATTACCATTTAATACCTGAAAATTCACACAAAAAGCACAAAAGTTAAAGATATACTTTATTTAAAACAAATATTAAAAACATTGATAAACAAAATAAATTTCATTAAATTTGCTTTACATATAGAATATTTTAAATAATACAGCTTACCGTTTTTATAACCAATCAAATGTAAACGCATACACTTGTTGAGTGACTCCAATATAAAACAAAGCCTCCACTCATACAACAAGGTGAAGGCACTATTTGTTTCTTATTTAACTTTTAACATTTCTTTTCTTTAACAATATAGACATAACTACTATTGAACTTATAGTCATTAGAGATAAGAACCATGGTATTTCGTTTGATACACCTGTTTTAATAGTTGATTTTTCTTTTGTAGATTCTTCATTCTTTTTGCTTTCTGTTTTATATTCTTTCTCTTGTACTATTTCTGGTTTAGATGGTTCCTTCTTTTCTTCCTTACTAGGCTTGTTTGTTTCTTCTGGTTTTATTTGTTGTGCTTTATTTTCTAAGATAGTAAATATATCATTCTCAATGATTTTATACCTATAATTTCTTGATTTACTTTTTACATTAAGTTTATAATTGCCAACACCTTCGCCAACTTCTCTCGTTAATATGTAATCCTCTGTTTCTAATACTGGATCTTTTTCTCCAACATATTTTTGAAACTTATTTAACCTTAACTGTACTGTTTTAGGTAGAATCGTAACCTTAAATGGAATGGATTCATAATAATTAGAATCAACGTTAAAACTAACAATGTATTCTCCAACATTCTTAAATGCAATTGGACTAATAGAATCCACATTACTATCAATTACAATATCAGAACCAGTATAAACATATTCTACATTTGGATGTGTTATAGTAGTTTTTATTACTTTCACATCCTTTTTATTCTTAGGTTCAAATTCAAATTTGTAGTTATCATTGTAATCTGTTTTAAAATCACCATTTACATAAGAACTTAATATAAAGTCATGATCTCCATCATACTCACATAAATATCGGTTTTCTTCTGGATCTCCTGGTCTCCAATCCTTGTTATATTTTACATTTACATGAACTACTTTTGGAGTGATTTCATAATCAACATAACTATAATCTGAATAAATTGCACGATACTTTCCACAATCAATTGGAGTTCCAGAAACGAATTCATTATCTTCATTTAGATACCAAATTGCACCGTCAATCTCTATCTCTTGACCCGTATATTCAAAAGATAACACCTCCTCTTCTGCTTGTATACCAATTGGTACACAACACATAAACAACGCCAATAATACACCTAATAATTTTTTCATACCCTTTTGTTCCTTTCTATAGGTAATACTCTATACTTACTATATCATGGAACATTTGGTAATTAATCAAATTGTTAATAAATGCAAACAATCAATTAATTTGTGCAATTTTTTTATAACTGCATGATCATATTATGTTTTATATACAGCATTTTAATATTTTTTGTTCAATTGTTTTTATAACCAAAAAAAAAAAAAAACAGGGGCTGTAACGAGTAAGTGAATTTTATTGCTTACGGAGTTCAGCTCCTTTCTTTTTGCCTTATAGCTTCTAATTTAAATAAAAAATGAAAATACGCATCTAGCCTTACTGCTTTTTTGGGCACACTAAAAACAGATGTCTATTTTCATCTTTTTTTAACTCTTAGAGACTTAATTTAATTTGTTGCTTTTTTGAAACTCTAGTTTTCGGGTGTGATATCTTCTTAGATTATGACCGACACATACGAGTAGTATTTCCAATTTTACACCAGATATGCCACGACGGCGTAATTTATCATAATGATTGTCTTCTTTGATCTGTCCAAAGATTCCTTCACTCCAGATACTTCTTTGCGTCATGTACCTTTTACCTTGATCTGTCGAAAGATTTTCTTTGACTTCATTTTTATAGGCTTCAAGTTCTCGACACCTTTGTATCGTTCGTCCTGTTTTTGACTTTGTACACTGGGATTTGAATGGACAGCCTTTACAATGTTCATTCTGATACATTTCGATTTCTCGTGGATACATGCCACGTCTTTCAATTCGTGTATCCACCAATGTGA
>NZ_CAKVKB010000049.1 GCF_934754915.1 uncultured Clostridium sp. | reverse complement strand
TATATCTTTTACTAAATATACTCATAATAAATATAAGGACTTTAAAGCTAAAATAAATTTAACTGAAAAGTCCCTCTTAGAAATATGCATAAAACTATATAGATATGAAAAATATGATTTCTAATAAAAATAAAAAAGAACTGCTGTATTGAAGATTATAAATGCAATATATGGTGCTATAATCTTTAATACAGCAGTTCCTTATTATCAAAATGTCTGAAATAAAATTTGTATTTTAATAAATTATAAATACTTTCTAACATATTTTTATTTAGTAATACTTAGCAATTTTTCAAAGATTAAAAGTTTATATCATTAAAAAACAATTAATATAAACACATAAATGAAAATCAAGCAAATATTTCTTTTAAATGTTTAGTAAGTTTCATATTTTCATCATAATCAACTTTACAATCTATTATGCATGGAACATCCTGTTTAAATGCATTTTCTAATACAGGAATAAGTTCTTCAGCTTTTGTTATCCTATATCCTTTAGCATTCATTCCTTCTGCCAGTTTTACAAAATCTGGATTTGTAAAATTTACAAAACATTCTTTTCCATATTGATCTAATTGTTTCCATCTTATTAATCCATAATTGCTATCATTAAATATTAAAACAACAATTGGAGTTCCTATACGAATTGCTGTTTCAATTTCCTGAGAATTCATCATAAATCCTCCATCACCAGTAATAGTCAGCACTTTTTTATCTGGATTAATAAGCTTTGCAGCAACTGCTCCAGGGACACCTATTCCCATTGTAGCAAATCCATTTGATATTATGCATGTATTAGGTTCATAACAGTTATAATGTCTTGCAATCCACATTTTATGAGCACCTACATCTGACACAACTATATCATCCCGTCCCATGACCTTTCTCACATCTGATAAAATCTTTTGAGGTTTCATTGGAAATGACATATCATCATTATATTTGTTTAATTCATGTTCTATCTTTTCTTTTATATCTAATGTAAATTTAGGTTCTTCCTTTGATTTGCTTCTTCTTTCTATATTCATTAATGAATCTGATATATCTCCAACGACTTCAACTTCAGTCTGATATAATTTATTTATGTGTGCTGGTCTTGTATCTATATGGATTATTTTTTTATCACCTTTCTCATTCCATTTCATAGGAGCATATTCTACAATATCGTATCCTACAGCTATAACCAAATCTGCATGTTCAATTACCATATTTACATAATCCTTTTGAGGAATTCCAATTGTTCCTATATGATACAAATTATCACATGGGATTATACCTTTAGACATCATTGTTTCTATTACAGGTATTTTCAATTTTGTTGCAAATGAAGTCAATGCCTTGCCAGCTTGTGCTCTTACTGCACTGCTTCCTGCTAAAATCACAGGATTCTTTGCTTTAAATATTTCTCCTGCTGCTTCTTCAATTGTATTTAAGGCTGCGAATTCTTTTGGCTGTACCTTCTTTTTTAATGGCTTTTCAAAACCTACTGACATTTTGGAAATATTTATTGGCAGATCAATATGACATGCACCAGGTTTTTCACTTTCAGCATATTTAAAAGCTATTCTTACAATTTCATGAACTGTATCTGGACGCACAATCATTTTGCTTCTCTTAGTTATTGGCTCAAACATTTTACATAAATCTAAAAATTGATGGGAAGTAATGTGCATTCTTTCTGTTCCCACTTGTCCTGTTATTGCAATTATAGGTGCTCCATCACTATGGGCATCAGCAACTCCTGTAACTAAATTTGTAGCACCTGGTCCTAATGTAGATAAACATACTCCAGCTTTTCCTGTAAGCCTTCCATATACATCCGCCATAAATGCTGCACCTTGTTCATGACGAGTAGTTATAAATTTAATCGATGAATTTGAAATCGCATTCATAACTTCAAGATTCTCTTCTCCAGGTATTCCAAATATATATTTTACCCCTTCCTCTTCTAAACATTTTACAAGAAGCTGTGCTGTATTCATTTCTTTTTCCATAATATTCTTCTTCTCCATTTCCCTCTTCACAATAATAGTTACTACTGCCTGAAATATTTCAGCAATATTCCTTAATACGATATATATTGCGAAATTAAAATTACATATAAATCTTATATAAGTACATATAAAAATATCAAAGAGATTTTAAAAAAATTTCATCCTTCACTATATATTGCAATCTATATCAGATTTTTATTTAAAATATACTGTTGTTCTAATAAGATCTACATGTTCATTTGTTGTGTTAATTATCTTTAAAAGATATTCAGATTCATTTCCATCTAAATCAAACATAAAAGTTTCTTTATTATTTAAAATTACTCTTTTATCTTCAATACAGATAAAAACTTCTTTGCCTAAATTATAAATGTATTCTATAGTTTTTCTATGTTGTTTTGGTTTTATTTTTAATAAGCATTTATCATTGTTCAAAACCATAAAGTGCTCTAATGTTCCTGTACATTTTGAGTTTGTCATTAAATTAAAATCAGCTGCTTTTCCATAGCTGGTTGTATCCCAGTCACCACTAAAATTTTCTACTTCAAATTTCTCCAAAGTCTTTTCATACCTATTTTTATGAATAAGTTTCAATTTTCCAGTGATGGGCATTAAAACTCTTGAAATTCCATTCAGCTTTGTAAACACTGATTCTTCATTTTCAACAGTCGCACTGCTTATTCTAAACATGAAATTTCTTTCTTTATATTCTGCTGTTTCTGGATATATGTACAGTTCCTTTGTATACCCTCCAGACCATTTTGTCAGTTTATAATCATTTTCATTTAAAATTTTATACTTCATAAACGATTTCACCATCTTTTATAACTTTTTCAACCAGATTATTTCCTGTATTATAAACCAAGAATTTATAATTAGGATATTTAATAATAACCATATCTGCTTTTTTTCCTTCTTCTATACTTCCTATAATATCAGCCCTTCCTAAAGCAGCTGCCCCATTTAATGTAAGAGCTGTAACTGCTTCTTCTATTGTCATGCCCATATGTATTACTCCCAAAGCCAGCATAAGAGGAATAGAATTTGCAAAACAGCTTCCAGGATTTAAATCACTTGCAAGAGCCACACATCCACCTTTATCTATTATCTTTCTTGCAGGTGCATAAGGCTTATTAAGACAAAAAGCTGTACATGGAAGAAGTGTTGCTGTAACATTGTTTTCACATATTTTATTTATTCCTTCTTCACTTACCATAAGAAGATGATCTGCAGATACACATCCAAGCTCACCAGCCAATTCTCCTCCGCCTATACTCACTATTTCATCTGCATGAATTTTACTTTTTAAACCTAGCTTTTGCCCTTCAATAAGTATTTTTCGGCTTTCCTCAATAGAAAAAACTCCTTCTTCACAAAATACATCACAAAATTCTGCAAGAGATTCTTCACATACTTCTGGAATTACTTTTTCTATCATATATTTTATGTACTCAAAATTCCTGTTTTTATACTCTGATGGTACAGCGTGAGCTCCTAAGAAAGTAGATACAATATCTATAGG
This sequence comes from uncultured Clostridium sp., assembly GCF_934754915.1. Lineage (GTDB taxonomy): Bacteria > Bacillota > Clostridia > Clostridiales > Clostridiaceae > Clostridium. The sequence goes on along the minus strand of NZ_CAKVKB010000049.1, from coordinate 19,157 downwards.
ACAATCTCTGTTGAGCTTTTTCATTACTTTTAACATTTTTATTTCACATTCTAAATCAAGACCATATCCACTTTTTCCTTCAACTGTTGTAATTCCCTGACTTATCATATTTCCCAATCGTTCTTTTCCAAGGAAATATAACTCTTCAAAAGATGCATTTCTTGTGCTTTTTACAGTACTTTGAATTCCTCCGCCCATATTTAAAATCTGAAGATATTCTGCACCTTCCAGTCTTTTTACAAATTCATCCTCTCTATAACCACTGAATATAAAATGAGTATGTGAATCTACAAAACCTGGAAGCACACATTTTCCTTCTGCATTAATTATTTCATCACATTCAAATTCATTTATCTTCATCAAAACATCATTGGTGTTTCCTACAATTTTTATAATTCCATCTTCAATATAAACTGCTCCATCATTTAAAGTAAAAAGTTCATTCATTTCACAGCCTTTTCTGCCTTTAAATCCTTTAGGAGTAGCTATTTGATCTGCATGCTTTATTAATACTTTTCTCACTGCTATCCCTCGATTTCTTTCATTGTTTTCTGAACCCTGCTCACTATTTCATTTTCACTTACAGATTGAATCTTTCCATTATCCACAGTAATTTTTCCATTTATGACCACCTTTTTTATAGCATTAGGCTGCATTGAATAAACTATATTAGGAAGAATCTGTTCTCTGCTTTCTGAAATAGGCTGCATTGACAAATCTTCCATATCTATTCCTAAAAAATCAGCTTTATATCCTTTTTCTATTTTTCCAACAGGAAGCTGTAAAATTTCCCCTCCATATTGTGTTCCCATTTTAAATGCATCTTTATAATTTACACATATTGCATCTAAATTCTTGACTTTTTGCAACAATGCAACCATTCTCATTTCTTCAAATACACTTATTCTATTATTGCTGCATGCTCCATCACTTCCAAGACCTATCTTTACATTATTTTTCATCATAGATACAATATCAGTTATGCCATCTGCTAAGAACATATTACTTGATGGGCAATAGACCAATTTAGCATTTTTCTTTCCTAATAACTGAACCTCACTGTCTTTGAGCCATACTCCGTGAATTATAACCATACTTTCATCAACTACTCCTATTTTATCTAAATACTCTATTGTTGAAAGATTATCATGTTCCTTTTTAACCTGCTCAACTTCAAATGGTTCTTCTGCAACATGAATATGAAAACAAGTTCCCAGTTTTTTTGCTAAATCATGCCCCTCTCTAATCATTTCAGGACTTGCTGCATGAAGACTGTGTGGTGCTGGTATTACTGTTACCATCTTATCTTTATTATTATATTTCTCAGCTAAGTATCTTGTATTTTTTACTGCATCTTCTATTGTTTCAACATATCCTTCTGGCGCTCCATCCCAGTCATACATAGTTCTCGCAAGAACTAATCTCATTCCCAGATCCTTTGCTGCCTTTATTATCATTTCATCACTTTCAATTCCAAAATTGTGAAGATAAAAAAAATCACTGACAGTAGTAACGCCACATTTCATCATTTCTCCAAAAGCAAATAATGCACCATTATAAATATGTTCCTTTAAAAATCTAGGAGAATATTTATATAATGCTTCATCTCTCCACTCTAAAAACGGTCTGTCACATGATAATCCCCTAAGAAGACTTTGAAAACAATGATTGTGAGCATTTACACAGCCTGGAACCATAATTAACTTGTCCCATTTTGCTTCATCTGCATCTTTATATTTATTTTTTAATGTGTTATAATTGTCAACTTCAACTATCTCATCATCTTCAACTAAAATTCCCATATTCCTTTCAAATTCTTCGTTTACATATACATATTCTGGTTTATATAATGTTCTCATAATTAATCAACCTCCTTATCCAGTTTTAAAACAGTATTTAATAATACATTTCCTGCTCTTTCTATATCCTTCATGTCAGTATTTTCTTCCTTGCAGTGACTCTTTCCATCAATACTCTGAACAAACAACATTCCAGTCTTTGTTATATCACACATATGAACACTATCATGTCCAGCCATGCTTACCATATCTATTACCGGCATACCTAATTCCTCTATAGAACTTTTTAATGCATTTATTATATCTTTATCCATATTAACTTCAGCTTGATTTAATATGACCTTTCTTTCAAATTTAACATTTCTTTTTTCTTCAATATCTTTCAAACTTAATGTAAATTTTCTAATAATCTCTTCTTTGATTTCATTATTTGGAGTTCTTATTTCAATAATAAACTCTACATCCCCGCTTATGATATTTGCAGAGTTTGGAAATACATTTACTCTTCCAACAGTACCTACAACATCTTCTCTATTTACTTCCTTGACTATTCTTTCTAATTTCAGTGCTGCTTCTGCAGTACTTAAAAATGAATCATGTCTATATTTCATAAGAGTAGTTCCTGCATGATTTGCCTCTCCAAGTACTCTTATTTCTTCTCTATATATTCCTGTTATCTTCTTTACAACGCCTACTGATTCTTTCTTATCAAATAAAATTCTTCCCTGCTCTATGTGACATTCTATAAATGCACTCATATCATTCTTTTTCAGTAATGCATCTTCAAGAACATCTGCATTTCCTCCTATCCTTTTCAATGCCTGGCTGAGCATTGTTCCATCATCTTTATTTTTTGCTTTTTTAACCTGTTCCTTTGACACTTTTCCTGTAGCTACTCTGCTTCCTAAAGTTGATATATTATAAGGATTTGGCTCTTCTGCGCTAAATGATACTATCTGCAATGGATGTCTCATTTTTATCTTTTCCTCAGTAATTCTCTGAACTACTTCTATAGCAAGAAGTACACCTAATGCTCCATCAAATTTCCCTCCATTAGGAACTGCATCATGATGAGACCCCAATGTTATTGGCTTTAAATTTTCATTTCCTTTTACTTCTGCAAATATATTAGCTATTGGATCTATTTTTACATATGCTCCTATTTGGTTTTTTAAAATATCAATAAGAAATTTCCTTGCTTCTACATCGCTATCACTTCCTATAGATCTATCTATTCCTCCATATTCATTCATTCCAAATTCAGCCAGCTCTTTCAGCCTTCTTTTTACTCTGTCCTTATTAATAAAAAAATCTTTCATAGAATTTACCTTCTCCAACTTTGTATATAGTTTATATTTGGGCAACAATTATTTAAATTAATTGAATGATACAACTTTCTCTTCATCAAAAATCAAACCATCCTGTAAACATCCTTCATTCATGGAAACAATCCTGTCTGCAACTCTCTTTGCAAAGCTCATGTCATGTGTTATTATCAACATTCCCATGCCTTTTTTGCTAAGTGATTTTATAATTTTAGCAACTTCTCCTGTAAGTCCTGGGTCTAAAGCTGATGTTGGTTCATCAAAGCACATTATTTTAGGTTCAAGACATAAAGCTCTTCCAATTGCCACTCTCTGCTTTTGTCCACCAGATAATTGACATGGATAATTGTCCTTTTTATCTAAAAGACCTAAGAATCCTAATGTCTCTTCTGCCTTTTTTACAGCCTCTTCTTTACTCATTCCTAAAACTTTTTGAGGAGCTTCTATAAGATTTTCAATTACAGACATGTGAGGAAACAAATTAAAATTCTGAAATACCAGACCAATATCTTTCCTTATATCTCTAAGTTCCTTTTTGCTGACATATTTTCCGTTTTTACATAAGGTCTTCCCATTTATCTCTATATTTCCATCATCACAATGTTCTAAAGCATTTATACATCTTAGAAATGTTGTTTTTCCTCCTCCTGATTTTCCTACTATAACCACTATTTCTCCAACATCTATTTCAATGTTTATTCCTTTTAAAACTTCAACATTTCCAAAAAACTTTCTCACATTTTCAGCTTTTAGCATAAATATTCCACCTAACTATAATATTCATATCTCTGTTCAACCTTTTTAATTCCCTTACTTAAAATTCCAATAATCACCAAATAAATTAATGCACATAACAATAATGGAACTAATGTTACATCCCTGTTAGATGCTATTTTTGCAATTTTTAATATTTCATCCAAGCCTAAAACATAAACTAAAGACGTATCTTTTACTAATACAGTTATTTCATTAGCAACTGGAGGTATTACTCTCTTAACAGCCTGAGGCAATATAACTCTGAAGAAGGTAGTTTTAGGTGATAAACCTAAAACTTCTGCTCCTTCATATTGTCCTTCATCAATAGAATTTATTCCTGACCTGAATATTTCACCAAAATACGCTGCATAATTCAAAGTAAAAGCTATCACTCCAGCCATAAATCTATCAAAAGTTATTCCTATAATTGGCAGACCAAAAAATATTACTATTATCTGCAATAATAAAGGTGTTCCTCTCATTATTAAAATGTAGTATTCTAAAATTTTACTCAATATAGTTATCTTTGATCGTCTTCCCAAAGCAACTAAAATTCCTAACGGAACTGATAATACCAATACAATCACAAAGAATTCCATTGTAACCTTTAATCCTTCTAATAATTGGGGCATCAATTCTAACATATATCCCATAACTGATACTTCCTTTCTTCTATTATTTAACTACAATATCTGATCCAAACCACTTTTCAGAGATTTTTTTACTTGTTCCATCTTCGTTGCATTCCTTCAATCCTTCATTGATTTCATTTTTCAATTTTGTATTTCCATGTTTAACTCCTACTGCATAATCCTCATCACCAAAATTGTCATCTAAAATCTTGTACTTATCTTCTCCTCTTTCATGCATGTAATATCTTACAAGTATTTCATCTGCAACTATTGCATCTATTCTTTTATTTTCAAGATCCATTAATGCATCATTATTGGTTTCATAAGTTGTTGTCTTTCCTCCATCAAAGGCCTTTTCAACTCCTTCTTCTGCCCTAATTGCATCTACTGCACTCGATTCATTTTGAGCCCCTACTTTTTTGCCTTTTAAATCATCTTTTGTATTAATTTCAGAGTCTGAAAGAGTAACAATTACTTGTTTATTTCTTAAATATACGTTAGAAAAATCAACTTCTTCTTTTCTTTCAGGTGTTATGGAATATCCATTCCATATTGCATCAATATTTCCACTATTAAGTTCTGATTCTTTCATGCTCCAGTCAATAGGCTGAAATTTAACATCCATTCCCATTTTTTCTCCAACTGCCTTGGCAAGTTCAATATCAAATCCTACTAAATCTCCATTGTCATCCTTAAATCCCATAGGTACAAAAGTATCATCGATTCCTAAAACTATTTCCTTTTTTGAATCTTCCGAATTTGTTGCTGCTTCTTTAGATTTTGAACCTGATTCACATGAAACCAATGCTAATCCTAATGTTAAACTCATTCCCATTGTTAATATTCTCTTCATTATTTTTCTTTTTTTCATTATTATTCACTCCTTAATATAAATAAAAACAAAGGTATTTCGTTTATTGATTTTAGAAACACCTTTGTTTCAATAAGTTTTATTTATTTTAGCTTTTCTACAATTTCTTTTACCAAAACATCATCTGCTATATAAGGCAATGTAATATGTGACTTTCCTTCATTATTTTCATTAAATTCTACACATGTTGATACTGAATTTTCATTTCTTGCCCATGATCTTCTTGATACACCAACCATTGTATCCCATGGCATTGCCATACTTAAAATTGTATCAACTCTTTCACTTCCATCCAGAACCATTCCAAAACCGCCATTTACAGACTTTCCAATTCCAACTCCTCCACCATTATGAAGTGCAATCAGACTCATTCCTCTTGCAGCATTTCCAGCAAAACACTGTACTGCCATATCTGCCATAATATTAGAACCATCTTTAATATTAGAAGTTTCTCTAAATGGTGAATCTGTTCCTCCTGTATCATGATGATCACGTCCAAGCATTACCGGTCCAATTTCTCCATTACGAACCATTTCGTTAAATTTTAATGCTATTTTAGTTCTTCCCATAGCATCCTGATATAAAATACGAGCTTTTGTTCCTACAACCATCTTATTCTTCTTTGCATCTCTGACCCATATATAATTATCCCTGTCCTGATATCTTCTATCTGGATCAATGCAATCCATTGCTGCTTTATCAGTAGCATCCAAGTCCTCTTGTTTTCCACTTAAGCATACCCATCTGAAAGGTCCATATCCATAATCAAATAATTGAGGGCCTAATATATCTTCAACATAAGATGGGAATATAAATCCATCTTTTTCATTTACACCATTTTTACATATTTCACTTACACCTGCATCAAATACGGCCTTCATAAAACTGTTTCCATAATCAAAGAAATATGTTCCTTTTTCATGTAACTTTTTAATCAATTGAAAATGGTGTCTTAATGTTTTGTCTACAAGTTTACAGAAAGTATGTGGATCTTTATCCAGCATTTCTGTACGTTCTTCAAATGTAAGTCCTTCTGGACAATATCCTCCATCATATGGTACATGACAAGAAGTCTGGTCTGATAATAAATCAATATGAATATTATTGTCTATCATATATTTTAAAAGATCTACAACATTGCCATGATATGCTATAGCACATGGCCTTTTTGCCTTTTGTTCTTCCTTTACCCACTGAGAAATTTCATCCAAATCCTCAGACACTCTGCTTATCCATCCCTGATCTAATCTTGTTTGTATACGGGACATATCAACTTCTGCAATAACTGCAACAGCTCCTGCAATTTCTGCTGCCTTTCCCTGAGCACCACTCATTCCTCCAAGACCAGATGATACGAATAATCTTCCAGATAAATCTTCATTTTGTGGTATGCCCAGTTTTAATCTTCCTGCATTTAATAAAGTATTGAATGTTCCATGAACAATTCCCTGAGGTCCTATGTACATCCATCCGCCTGCAGTCATCTGTCCATAATTAGCTACTCCTAAAGCTGCAGCCCTGTTAAAATTAGCCTGATCATCAAAAAGTCCTACCATAAGCCCATTGGTTATTACAACTCTGGGTGCTAATTTATGTGATTTAAACAATCCAACAGGATGTCCTGATTCAACTACTAAAGTCTGTTCATCTGTTAATTCTTCAAGATATTTTTTTAATAGTCTATACTGCATCCAATTCTGACATACCTGCCCTGTTTCTCCATAAGTAACAAGTTCATAGGGATATAGCGCAACCTCAAAATCTAAATTATTATCAATCATAACCTGAAATGCTCTTCCTTCAATGCATTTTCCTTTGTATTCAGTTATAGGTTTTCCGTAAATCCTTCCTTCTGGTCTGAATCTATATCCATAAATTCTTCCATGTTCTTTCAATTCCTGTAAGAATTCTTTTCCCATTTTTTCATGATACTTCTCTGGTATATAACGGAGAGCATTTTTTAATGCCAGTTCTACATCACTCTTTGAAAGTTCTGATTCTCTTTTTGGTGCACGTCTTATTCCTTCAACAAACTTTGGATATTCAGGAAGTTCAAAGTCTAATTTAATTTTCATTGCTTTTTCTATTTCTTTATTTTCCATTAATTTCGCCCCTTTATTTATATAATACTGTTATAATTTTTAATCTATCTAAATTCACCGCAGGCTTCCATTACTGCTTCTTGTATTTCTCCACTTCTAACTAAATCATTCATCTTTGCAATATCTATTCTTATTTCTCTATCCTTATCAAAAAATTCAACTTTGTTTCTGACAATATCATAGACAATTTTGTTTAAAGGAGAAATCTTTCCTCCTCTGAGATCAACACCTTGAACAGCAGCCATGAGTTCAAATGCAAGAACTGAAAAAGTGTTTTCAACAATAGTCCTGCTCTTTCTTGCTGCAGTAGTTCCCATACTTACATGATCTTCCTGATTAGCTGAACTTGGAATAGAATCTACACTTGCTGGATGTGCCAGAACTTTATTTTCTGAAACCATAGATGCAGCACTATATTGGCAGATCATATATCCAGAATTTATTCCTCCATGGTTAGTTAAAAATGCTGGAAGACCTTCATTTAATGCCGGATTTACAAGTCTTTCAAGCCTTCTTTCTGATATATTTGCTATTTCAGATACTGCAATTCCAAGATAATCAAAAACTAATGCTAATGGTTCACCATGAAAATTTCCTCCTGATATTACTGCTTCATCTTCAGTGAATAATATTGGATTATCAGTAACTGAATTCATTTCTATTTCAATAACTTTTCTTGTATGATCTAAAGCATCTCTTATAGCTCCATGTACCTGAGGTATGCATCTTATTGCATAAGCATCCTGGACTCTTAAATCTTTTGAATTTGCAATTATTTCGCTGCCTTTTATTAAATTTCTAATATTATTAGCAACATACTGCTGTCCTGCGTGAGGTCTTACTGCCTGGATTCTTGGATCAAATGCATTTTCAAGAGCTGTAAGAGCTTCCATTGTCATTGCACTTGATATATCCGCTAATCTTGCAGCATTTAATGCATCATAGTATGAAAGAGTTCCAACTGCATTCATTGCCTGCGTTCCATTTATCAGTGCCAAACCTTCTTTAGCTTTTAAAACCTGAACTTCTATATCAGCTTTTTTCATAGCTTCATATCCATCCATTAATGTTCCTTTGTAATAGGCTTGTCCTTTTCCCAATATAACTAAGGCCATATGTGCAAGAGGTGCCAGATCTCCACTTGCTCCAAGAGATCCTTTTTGTGGAACATATGGTGTAACCCCTTTATTAAGCATATTTATCAAAGTCTTTACAACACAAGGTCTTATTCCTGAATTTCCAATACATAATGCATTAGCTCTCAAAAGCATCATAGCTCTTACTACTTCTACTTTATAAGGTTCTCCAGTAGCAGCGCAGTGGCTTAGAATCAAATTCTGCTGAAGGACTTCAATTAAATCTTTATCAATTGAAATTTTGCTGAACTCCCCAAAACCGGTACTGACACCATAAGCAGCTCTTCCTTCATCAACTATCTTATCAACAAGCTTACGGGATTTTATCATCATTTCTATTGAATCTTTTGAAATATCTACTTTAGCATTGAATCTTGCCACTGCAACTACTTTTTCAACAGTAAGACTCTTTCCATCAATTTCTACATGCTTAATTTTTTTAGGATTTACTTCCCCCTGTTCATCTGCTTCTTCTTTATATGCATATTGATTAAAATTATTATACATTTCAAATTTCCTTCTTTCTTCTTAATACTTATTATTTTCATTCCTTTACGCCTTTGTAAATTGAACTATACCAATTTAGAATTCAGATAATATTAGATAATAAAAATAAAACAACGGAGCTTATTTTTTTTAATAAACTCCGTTGTTTATATACAATTAATTCTTTTATATCTGCTTATTGGCTTTTCTTGTAACTTATATTATCATAGGCTTTTTTATATGTCAATGATAATTTTATATTTCTTAAAATAATTTAGTTTTTGAAATTGGTATATATCTTTTTTAGAGTATATGCCTGTTTTAAAAATATATATAATTAAGGAGCTGTCGCATCAAGAAATTAAACTGCTATATCATAGTATATTAATTAAGTTATTCAATACTATATATAGTATAATTTAATTTCTGTGCAACAGCCCCACAACAACTCAACATATAGCGTAGATTTATTAAACATATCTACTATGGGTTTCAATTATATAAAATTGCAATTATGGAATATTAACAACTATTATTATCCAATACACTTATTAATCCAGCATTTTTCTGCTTTCTCTAAAAGATGAACTAATGAGCCTTCATCCAATATATATTCAAAATCTATGAATCTTGTATTCCTAATATTATTCCTAGATTTTATAAAACTATAATATTCCTCAGGAACAATAACTACACTATAATTTTCTATTTCATCAATAAAATTATCACATTCCATGTCTATATTAATTTTTTTGCTATAATCAATATTACTTAACTTTTTTAAATTGTCTTCTACAAGATTTAAAAAGTTTTTACTTTTATAGACTATTGCAACCTTATCATCAGATTTTATATTTGCAATTTCACTAATAGTTTTATTGCTCACTTTAAGCACTACAGTTTCAATCTTTTCATTTGTTCCCTTTAAAATATCTTTTATTTCGTCTACATGATTCAATGTAGTCACAATAAAATCAAATTTATTCATTACATCTTTAGGATTTTTTCTTATATTATCTAATAAAAAGTTATTGACATTTATATTACACTTTTGTGTTATAAGATTTGAACTCTTTGTTAAGAGTTCAATACTACAGTCAATCCATGCAACAGATACTTTTTCATTATCTCTCAACCTTTTCCATAACTCTTTCATCACAATATCCTTTATCTGAATTTCATTAAAATTCAGTTCTTCAAGATTATCAATAAGATTTCGTATTATATCTATAATAAATTCTCTTTTTTCATTCATGTGATTTCCAGTAATAAAAGTTCCTTTTCCTTGAACCTTTCTTATTCTTCCCATTTTTTCAAGTTCATCAAATACCTTCTTTATAGTTCCTCTTGATACATTAAACTGTTCACCCAGCTTTCTTTCTGTAGGAAGTTTTCCATTACTGCAGAATTCGTTATTATCAATAGCTTCCACAATATTATTAACTATCTGTTTAAATATAGGAACATCATTATCAGTATCTATATTAAAGTTCATTAATATTCTTCCTTTCACATTTTTTCTTATACAATTGTCTTATTTTCATATTGAATCCATATAAAGAGCCTCTATCTATGAGATATTCAAATGATATTACTTTTTTTCCTCTTTTCTTAAATTCCTCAAGAATGTTTAAAGCCTCATTATCCAGAAAAATATTATAATTAGGTGGGACTATGACCACATTAATATTAGATATAAATTCTTTAAATTTTTCAATATTACAGCTGCAGCTGACTGAAACGAGATAATTATTTCTATCGATCAATTTCAACTTATCAACAATATTATTTAAAAAATTTCTGCTCTTATAAATTATTCCTATTTTTTCCTTTTCATCTATCTGTGCAATTTCCAATATTGTTGTATCACTTACTTCTAAAACTAACTTTTCAATAGGGGGTGATTCCTCAGAAAGGAGATATAATAATTCACGATAATGATAATTGGATGTTGCAATTAAATCATATGATAAATTTATTAAACTGCTGTCTTTTCTAATATCATCCAACAGAATAGTTTTGACCTTCAAATTGCGTATCTCCTTTATCTGATTTGATATATTAAGCAGATTTTCTGGAGAACAGTCAACCCATACCATATTAATAGTATTGTCTTTATAAAACTTTCTATTTAATTCTTTTTCTAATATCATATATATCTGCCTTGAATCAACAAAAGATAATTTTGAAAAAGTATCAGAAATTATTTTTTCTGCCTGTTCAACATCAATATTTCCTTCTTTTCGTAATACAAATGTACCACTTCCTTGAACTCTTTCTATATAATGATTCTTTTCTAAATCGTCAAATGCCTTTTTAATTGTCCCTATTGATACATCATTAGTGCTGCATAATTCCTTTTCAGTAGGTAGCTTGTCTCCACTTTTAAATGTTCCCTTTTTAATCAGATTCTCAAACTGCATAATAATCTGCTTGTAAATCGGAACTTTACTATCTTTATATATTTCTAATTTCATAACTGACCCTTTACTTACTGTTTTTTGCTTCTATTTTAGCACATTTATATTCTTTTCAAAATATTACTACTACATGAATACATTATTTCTCTAATAAAAAAATTAATATAAAACAGCAGAAATACTAGTCATTCAGTCATATTTCTGCTGCTTCATATATTTGCACCTATATTAAAAACATTATACCTTAATTTTCTTCATCAAAACATTTGAACTGGAATTTGTATTTCAGTTACAAATTGTTCTTCATCATTTGTGAGTCCATCATCTACCATTGTAATCTCTCTTGAAAATCCACTGACATGCATTTTATGCTTCTCTATAAAATTCATGAGTTTTTCATACTGTTTTGAAGCATCTTTATGGCTTCCGCAAAAGCGAAGTGTTGCACAGGTTTCTTCCTTCCAGATTTCTGTTTCTCCTGTATATATGTCTTCCTTATCCAAAATAACAAACACTATATCATATTCATTATATTTTTTATCATCAAGTTTTTCTTTTGAAATTCCAACTCCTACTTTTCCAATCCATACAACAGTATCTTCCTGATCTTTTTCTAATTGTCTTAAAGATGTTTCTAAATCTACATATGAATTTAAAGATAATTTTGCATTTCTCAGCCATGCTACACGCCTAGCAGGTATTTTTCTTATTTTTATAATTCCAATTTCATATAATAGCGATAACCTGTATGTGGATCAATATATTCTGGTGATAATAATCCTGATCTTTCATAATGCCGCAAGGTTCCTACACTAATATGAAACATTTTCGCTACATACCCAATTGAAAACAAATCTCTTTTATCCATATAATTCTCCTTATTATGAAATTTCCATACTTATTCTTTCAGGATGACGCTTCATCCATACATAAGCTCCTATACAAATAAATACAGATAATGCAGAACCTATTGGAGATGCCATTCCCATTGGAAATAATGTCTCTGTAAAGTATTTTGATGCAAACCACGAAAGCGGGATTCTGGCACAGACAATAGAAATAAAATTATGTATAAATGAAATGTTTGATAAACCATTTGCACAAAAATAGCCGCTAAAACTAAAGTGAATTCCTGCAAATACACAATCCCACACATAGCTTCTCATATATTCTCCACCAAGTAAAATGACTTTTGAATCATCTGAAAATAGTCCTACAGCTGACTCAGCAGCAAACTGCATTATAACTGATACAGCCAAACCAAAAATTACTGCTATAAATACAGAATATTTTAATGTCTGTTTTGCACGTTCAGGTTTTCCAGCTCCAATATTCTGTGCTGAAAGTGCTGACACTGTAGATAATAAAGATGAAGGCACCAGGAATAAAACTCCAATCAGTTTCTCCACAATTCCTACTGCTGCTGCATCATTAAGTCCACGAAGATTTACAAAAATAGTAATTACAATAAAGGAAACCTGAATAAATCCATCCTGTACTGCAATAGGAATTCCTAACTTAAGAATATTTGTTAATATGCTTCTTTTGAATTTAAGGTCTTTTATGCAGATTCCTGGTATCATTTTACGTTTCATTATTACAGCAAAAGAAATTACAACACTTATTGTCTGAGATAATGTTGTCCCTAAAGCAGCTCCAGCAGCTCCAAAACCAAATAATCCAATAAAAATATAGTCTAATATAATGTTAAAAATGCAGGCTACAGCCACAAAATACATTGGACTCTTTGAATCTCCCATACCTCGGAAAATAGAACTTATGATATTATAAGCAGTAATAAATGGCAGACCTGCAAAACATATTTTAAGATATGTGGTTGTCCCATAAACTGCTTCCTCCGGTGTTGACATAATAGAAACAATAGGATTTACTGCAAGAACTAATACGGCTGTACATATAACAGATAAGAGCATAAACAGAGTAATTGTATTACCAACAGCTTCATTAACCTGTTTATAATTCTTTCCTCCAATTGCTCGTGCAATAATAACAGTAGATCCCATAGTCAAACCAACAATCATAACAGTAAGCATATGCATTACCTGGCTTCCAATTGAAACTGCTGTTGTACCATCTACACTATTAAACTGGCCAATGATAAATAAATCTGCCATTCCATATAATGTTTGAAGAAAATAAGAAAGTAAATATGGCAGAGAAAAATATATTATGTTCTTAAATACACTTCCATTAGTAAGATCTCTTTCCATGATTATAACTACACATCCTTTCTACACGTTATATCATATAACACTATAATGTCTATAACAATTGTAGAGTCAAGTAAGATTATTCACATATTCTATATTTTATTAAAAAAACTTATTACATTTAACATTTCTGCATTATTATCAAAACAATTATTTTTAATGCTATTTATAAAAATCTACTCTTCTATATTATGCATTCCATTAACTTTAAACTTAAAATAATGATTTATTTATAAATAAATCCCAATTAATTAAAATGAGAATATATAAAATTTTTTAAATCCATATGATTCAATTAACAATATAAAATGTATAATTCAGGATCAAGAATTAAATCTTTTCAATATTTATTTAACATTTTTCATATATTTAAGATATATTTTAAATGCAGTTTTAATTTTGCAACATATATTAGATAAATCTTGAATATAATTTTAATTTTCCAATATACATTATCAATTTTATGCTATATTTTGCTACATTTTAAAATTCCAATATGTATCATGTACATATTTCATTAAAAAATGTCAAAAAATATACAAAAGTAAAGTATTTTTTGTTATAATAATACCTGCATGTAAAATTAAGGACTTATTAATACAATTTTAACAAAAAGTATTTTTTTAATTTATTGTCCAATATATTCAACTAGTAAAGGTGATTTATAATTATGAAAAAAAACAAAAAAACAAATGTTTCTATTAAAAAAAAGCTGCTATTTTCCCACGGAAGCATTATAGTTTTAGCATCTGTAATTATAATTATGTTGTTAACGGGAATTGGCATTATGAGAAGCAGTGTAGAAGGAATCTATACTGGTCCATTAACAAATATAGATAATATTGGAAATCTGCAAATTGGGTTAGTTGACTTACAGCGAGCTATTAATCGTGTTATTGTAGAAGGTGAAACTGGTGAAAATCTAGATTATGATGCCTTCAATAATACAGCTGAAACAAATGTTTCTTTAGTAAAAGACTCTATGAATATACTTTCAAATACATTACTTACAGATAAATCTAAAGCAAAACTACAGGAAATTCAGGAAAAGGTAGATGAAGGGGAAAAAATCCGTCCACAATTATTCTCTCTTTTATCAGCGCAAAAATATGACGAAGCTAATGAATTAAATACAAATACATATCTTCCAGTAGTAAATGAAATCAAAGCTTTGTCAGAAGAACTTGAAACTTTGATTTATGAGGTAGCTACTGATTATCATCATACAACAAGAATAAGCAGTAATGTTCTGTTTATTGCTGGTATTGCTATACTTATCATTGGGATTATATTCAGCATTAGTATTGCACTAAAAATTACAGACAGTTTATCAAAACCTATTGAAGAAATCACAAATGCTGCAAAAATCATGTATACAGGCGATATGTCAGCTGCCAAAGTCATAACATATGAAGGTGAAGATGAAATCGGTGTTTTAGCAGATGCAATGCGAGGAACAATGAATAATTTATCAGATTATATTGAAGAAATCTCAGTAACATTGAAACAGATGGCAAAAGGTGATTTAACAAAAGACGGCAATGAAATAACAGATTTTTTAGGTGATTTTTCAAGCATTAAAGAATCTTTTGTTTATATTTTAAAGAAATTCAATTCTACATTGACTGATATTCAAAATACTTCAAATCAGGTTGACAATGGTGCTGCTGAAATTGCCCGTGCAGCCAATTCTCTTTCTGAAGGTACAACAAATGAAGCAAGTTCAATTGAAGAATTGACAGCTACTGTGGATTCTGTTTTAGCTATGGCAGATGATAGTGCAAAGCGAACAGATGAAGCATATAAAAATGTCTGCAAATCTGTGGTTAACGCAACAGAAGAAATGGAGAAAATGAATGAGTTGACAAAAGAAATGCAGACTATTACTAATATTTCAAAAGAAATTCGAGTAATCATAACTACAATTGAAAATATTGCTTCACAGACAAAATTGCTTTCTCTAAATGCATCCATTGAAGCTGCAAGAGCTGGAGAAGCTGGAAAGGGATTTGCTGTTGTTGCTGACCAGATTGGCAAACTTGCAATGGACAGTAATGAATCTGCAGTAAATACACGTGAACTAATCGAAAGTACACTTAAAGAAATTGAAAAAGGCAATACTATTACTGAATCTGTTAATATTGCATTTCAGCATATTATACATGATATGAAAGATTTTGCAGAAACAGCTAAAACAACTAATGAAAATGCTAAAAATCAGGCACTTTCACTAAATGAAGTCAGCAATGGTATTGAACAGATTTCTGCTGTAGTTCAAAATACAGCAGCTTCTGCACAAGAAAGTGCTGCAGTCAGTGAAGAACTTTCTACACATGCAGATGAATTGGACAAGTTAGTTCAACGTTTTAAACTATATTAATTAAAGAAAAAGGGATATTTAATGAACCGACTTCCAGATTATTAGATTTTTAATCTAACTTTTGGGAGTCGGTTCACTTTTCTCATATTATCTATTCATTTAATTGTACATACATTCCAATTAGCTTACATCATACCATCTTTTATTATATTATAATCTCTTAAGACCTTTTCAATTACAGTTCCTTTTATTTTCTTAAGAACTGCTTTCTTTAAAATATTTAATGGCGCAGGAAGCTCAATTTCAAGTGGAGATCTGCCATCCATCAATCTTACAGTGTTTTCAAGTAATTCCCTTATATCATAAACACTTCCCCATACTTCAGGAATTCCACGATCAACTCCAAGAAGTCCATAAACTGCTTCCATTGCAGTACGTACAGAATATTCTGTAGTAAATATAGTATCTCTTGGTGTTTCTGCAAATTGGCCTAAAAATGCAAAATTCACACATCCGTCTGGAATTACATCTGGTCTGTCACCCTTTGCTCTTGGCATGAAGAATGCAGTGATATATGGCATCATTGTTGGTACACATATTGCATGATTTTCTGCAAGATCATCAATTTCATCTACTGGAACTCCAATATGATACAGCCATTCTTTTGTAATTTCTTTACCAGTACACTCTTTCATTGGTTTCTTCACATAATCTCCTAATACATCTGTAAACAGACTATATACCCATATACATACTTCATCTTCTTTCTGCTCTTTGAATTGTCCCTGCCTGTTTATTGTCCAGCTAAGAAGCCAGCTTGAATCTTTACAGCTCACAATACCTCCAGTAACAACACGCCCGCTTCTAGGATTTCTCTTGCAGATTTTTTCAATATACGAAATTATTTTATCATCAGAAGTTGTAATAGTTGCAGATTCCCAGTTTGTTTTTTCAATATCAGAACAGAACTTTTCAGGATGACCAAAAGCCTCATCTTGAGCTGCAATCTTCTTCCATAGACTCCAGCATCCACTAGTTCGTACTTCTGCATTTCCAACTGGTGCATTATCCTGATCTCCATAAATTGTTCCTTCTGTACAGCTTCCATTAGTAACAAATACAAGATCATTTTCTGTAAGAGGAATTTCCTCTTTTTCTCCATTAATCTTACATTCAATGCTTTTAGCAATCTTCTTATCATATACAAAATCAAATAATACATTAGTAACTTCTGTATTGAACTGAAAATCAACTCCTGCATTTTCTAAATACTTTTTCATTGGAAGAATTAAAGATTCATATTGATTATATCTTGTGAACTTTAATGCTGAAAAATCAGGAAGTCCTCCAAGATGATGAATAAATCTTTGAAAATACAGTTTCATTTCCAGTGCACTATGCCAGTTTTCAAAAGCAAACATAGTCCTCCAATATAGCCAGAAAGTAGAATTAAACACTTCTTCATCAAATACATCTTCAATTGTCTTATCATAAAGGTCTTCATCTTTTGTAAGGAATAATTTCATAATTTCCATACAGCCTTTTTGGCTTAAATTAAATTTACCATCAGTATGGGCATCTTTTCCGCGGTTTTCTGTTGCACGGCATAAAGAATAATTAGGGTCATGTTTATTGAGCCAATAATATTCATCAAGAACAGAAGCTCCTGGTTTTTCTAATGATGGTATGCTTCTAAATAAATCCCATAAACATTCATAATGGTCTTCCATTTCTCTTCCGCCACGCATTACATAACCTCTAAGTGGATCATCTATTCCATCACATGCTCCTCCTGTAATGTCCATAGCTTCTAATATATGAATATTTTCACCTTTCATCTGGGCATCTCTTATAAGAAAACAGGCTGCTGCCAATGAGCCAAGACCACTTCCAACAATATATGCTGATTTTTTATCTACTCCCTCTGGCTTTTCTGGATGGGCAAATGCTTCATAATTTCCACTTGAATAATAAATTCCCTTACTGTTTTTTCTATTCTTTTTTCTTTCTGTATTTCTATATGATTCAAGTTCTTTCATTCTCTGTTTCTTTATTTCTAATTGTTCTTTTTCTTTTCTATTTTTCATTTCAACAGCTGTCTTTACTCCAACTGCTAATAATGATACTGCTCCTAATTTAGCTAATTTTTTATTCATGTTTTTACACCTCATGCTTTCCTATATAATTTTTATGTTTATTTGCTGTTGATATTCTGCAAATACATATTTTCGCATATTATATGAATTTTATTTTAGCACTTTAAAAAAATCTCATAATATTATTGTTCCAAAAATCAAAATAACAATTCAAATAATTCCATAAAAAATATAAATACATAAGAAAATATGAATAAAATTTATTATTATAAAAATAAGCTGCATCAAATTGAAGTTTCTTAAACTCAATTTGATGCAGCTCATTTTCTCATTAAACTATGCTTTCTAATTGACAATGTACAATGAACAATTGACAATTAAGGATGAAATCTTTCCAAGATTTTTCATTCTATAGGAAATTATATTTTCAAACAATCTGCGGATAACTTTTGAAAGGGCAGAAACACACAGTCTGCAAAGCAGATTTTTTATAATTTTTATACGTATTACATAAATGAGGATTTTCCATATTAGCATAAATGCAAAACCCGGTTCAAGATATAGTATATATTAAATAACTGTCATACACTATATCTTGAGCCAAATCATATAAAATTATAATTATGAAATATCCTCAAATATAGGCAATGAAATATTATTTCACATTATAACGTACCCAAAGTACATCTTCACGTATGACTTCTGCTGCTTTTAATGAAAAGTGTACAGGTGGATTGTCAACACTTTTTAATACATTTTTAAAACCTATATCCAAAATTATACATTGTTAATTATAATAAAATATCTTTTCATCTATACCACTTTTTAAAAATCCCCATATATACATAATGAAATACATTAATCACATTCACTAATAGGCATAAGTGATTCATACCAATCAATTATAGATTGGATTCTCTGCTTATGAAAATAAATTCAAGGAGGTAATTAACTATGGCAGTAACTAAAATTCCAGAAAGTGC